>DATMXV010000277.1:0-17821 GCA_035561335.1 Desulfitobacteriaceae bacterium | reverse complement strand
GACTCTGGTTGAAACTGGTTTTATTTTTATAATTTACATTATTCGATATTTTTTTCTTACAGTTATATGTTATATTCATATTGTGTAATATTGGTAAACTTGTTTCGGAAAGAGAGGAAAGTATAGATTGACGAAAGAAATTGGATTAATGAAGCATAATCTTCTCTACGAAAACTTTTTGGAAGGCTTTATTCTTGCCCAAATGATTTTTGATGAAATAGGACAGCCAATTGACTATCGGATTTTGGAAGTTAATACATCCGGTTTAATACATTCCAAGGCAATGCAGAAGCAAGCCTCAGGTCACATAGTAAGAGAATTATTTGATTCTTTTGAATGCAAATGGGTGGAGATATTCGGAAATGTTGTTTTGTCAGGCAAATCAATCAAGTTTGAGATATACAGCCAGGATCTGAACCAATGGTTTAAAGTGCAGGTATATTCCCAATATAAGGATTATCAATTTATCATAATTTTTGAAGATGTTTCAGAAAATAAAGAACCTGAAAAGATTTTGATAACAGGTAAGGAAGAAAAAACAGCGGAATCTGCACAAGCCTTGATAAGTAAAAACTCTTTATTAAAAACCGGGTGCAGGCAGGAAAAAGAAATGAAAGCTCTTTCTAAACTTCATTCCCTTAGTGACCGTTTCATTCTTAAGGGTAGTTTACAGAGTGTATATGGGGAAATTCTTGATGCGGCTATTGTCCTAAGTCAGGCAGATAAAGGGGCTATCCGGATATTTAATGAACAGAATAACTGTTTGGAAATTTTGGAGCAGCGCGGTTATGATATACACTCTCCGAATTACTTTAAATATATCTCGATTGGAGACAGGACTGCGGCCGGCAAAGCTTTTAAAGACAGGAAGAGGATAATTGTTGAAGATGTTTCGCAAGCCCCTTTCTATATTGAGGCCTTCAGACAGGCCATTTTGGCTGCAGGAATTTGTTCCCTGCAAGCTACACCCCTGATCAGCAGTTCCGGTAATATCGTAGGAATATTGGTGACTTTCTATACGACTTTACATCAGTTTGAAGAATATGAACTGCGAATGCTTGATTTGCTGGCCCGTCAGGCTGCTGATGCTATTGAGCAGATCAGGGCGGAAGAAACAATCCAGGAAAGCGAGAAGCGCGCTCTTGCTTTGGTAGAGGAATTGCGGAAATTGGATCAAAATAAAAATCAGTTTCTCAGTATCCTTTCCCATGAGCTCAGAAATCCGCTGGCCTCAATCATGATGAGTGTTTCCCTGCTGGACCGGGTAACACCCGGTGGAAAACAATTCAGGCAGGCCAAGGAAATTATCGAACGGCAGACAACCCAACTTTCCCGGCTCGTGGATGATCTGCTTGATATTACTAAGATTAACCAGAATAAGATCAGTCTGAAAAAAGAGAAGATAAATCTTAACGAACTGATTTCCAGAGTCCTGGAAGACTACAGGGAATTATTGGCAAGTAAAGCAGTGGAAGTCGAATTAACTTCTGTTCCGTTATATATGGAAGCGGATCCGGCCCGCCTGACCCAGGCCGTTGGAAACTTACTTAATAATGCGGCTAAGTTTACGCAAATGGGTGATAAAATTCAGGTTAGTGTTTGGAAGGATGAGGAGCAACAGGAAGCGGTTATCTGTGTTAAGGATGAGGGTTTGGGAATCAAGCCGGATATATTACCCAATTTATTCTTTCCCTTTATCCAGGTGGATAGCTCTCCCGACCGCAGCAGCGGCGGGCTTGGTTTGGGTTTAGCGATCGTTAAAGGGATGGTAGAGCTGCACGGCGGCAGTGTAGCCGTTGCCAGTGAAGGCTTGGGAAAAGGGGCGCAATTTACAATCCGCTTGCCTCTTCCGGAGATATCCGCTGATAATAATGTCAAACAACCGGAAACTGACGGGAAGCCATCCCGGGCCCTGCGGATCCTGGTGATCGACGATATCCCGGATGTTGCGGAAATAATTTGTTCCCTGCTCAGACTTTTGGGTCATGAAGTTATTTCTGCCAATAGCGGCAGTGAAGGGTTGCTTAAAGCAAAAGCCTTTCACCCGGAAATCCTGTTTTGTGACATCGGTATGCCGGGGATGAATGGTTATGAAGTAGCTGAGCGTTTTCACCGCGATCAGGAGCTTAAGGATATTTTCCTGGTGGCATTAACAGGGTATGCCCAACAGGATGATTTGGAGCGGGCCAGGGCAGCCGGTTTTAACCGCCACCTGGCCAAGCCTGTGGACATGTCAATCCTGGAGCAGATATTGGCTGAAGTATCATAGAAAGATTATCAGATATTTCAAGTTATCTTTAGATATTTAGATATAATGAAGCTTTAAATGCAGCGCCTGGATTATTAATTTTCCTGTCGAATCTTGACAAACTGAATTCTTTGTGATAATTTGTACTAAAATTCAATATAAGGGAGCTTGTGTGCGCAGGCTGAGAGGAAACCAAAAGGTTTCGACCCTTTGAACCTGATGTGGATAATGCCAACGTAGGGATGAACACTACCGTGATATATGTGGGATATGCTTTACTTGGGCATATCTCATTAATATTTTGCGGGAGGAATTTTCATGAGCGAAAACAAAATGTCCTTATTAAGCGGTTCCCTTTTGTGGTTTGGGGCGGCAATCTCAATTGCCGAGATTTTAACAGGTGCTTTACTTGCACCTCTCGGGTTTAAACTTGGTATGGCAGCAATACTTGCCGGCCATCTTATCGGATGCGTGCTCTTTTATTTTGCAGGGCTGATTGGCGCCAAAAGCAATATGTCCGCAATGCAAAGTGTAGGATTGGCGTTCGGCAGATATGGCTCGGTATTTTTTTCCGTACTTAATGTCCTGCAGCTTGTTGGCTGGACGGCGGTTATGATAATCAGCGGCGCCAATGCTTTCGGACAGGTTGTCAATACCAAACTTGGTTTTTCAGGGAATATGGCCTGGTGCCTTCTTATATGCCTTTTGATTATTGTCTGGATTGTTGCCGGTCTGAAAAATCTCGGCAAACTGAATTTGGTTGCCGTAGGGACACTTTTTATTCTGATGGCAATTTTGGGATCCATAGTATTTAAGGGTGGGGATTCAGCCAAAATAAATGAAATTATGAGTTTTGGACTTGCCCTTGAATTATCTATTGCCATGCCGATTTCCTGGCTGCCGCTTATCTCCGACTACACCAAACATAGCGACAAGCCGGTCAGATTTACTTTTATAAGCACAGCCTCTTACTTTATTGGCAGTTGTTTTATGTATGCGATTGGTCTTGGCGCAGCTATCTTTGCCGGTTCTTCGGATGTGGTACAAATCCTTATGAGTGCCGGACTGGGTATAACAGCGATGCTGATTGTTGTTCTCTCAACTGTTACAACTACGTTTCTGGATGTTTATTCAGCGGGAATAAGTATGATCAACATAAATCATAAGCTGAATGATAAGCTTATTGCCATAACCGTTTGCATAATCGGAACTCTTATTGCGATGTTTACCCCGATTGAGCAATACCAGAATTTTTTGTACCTGATCGGTTCAGTGTTTGTCCCGATGTCGACTATCTTAATCACAGATTACTTTATCCTGAAAAACCGGGATAATACTGCCGGGAAGCTTAATTTTGTAAATGCCTTTTTGTGGGTTGCCGGCTTTATTATTTACAGGGTATTCCTGGGCTTTGAAACATTTATCGGCAGCACTATTCCTGTTGTTGTGATTGTTATGCTGCTTTGTATTGTTATAAACATGTTTGTTAAAAAGCCGGCAATAAGAAAAGTGTAAATATTCAGAAGACAGAAGACAGGAGTCAGAATTAGAAAACCGGAGAAAAACATTGAATACCTGTTGGTTTAGCATTACTTTTGAACTTTTGAATTTTTTATAGGACATTTTACAAGTTTTTTGAAAGAATACCGGTATTATTCTGAATTCCGACTACTTTTAAAAATAATATTTTGAGGTGTATGAATGAAAAAGGTATTAACGATTGCCGGTTCCGACTGCAGCGGGGGTGCAGGGATCCAGGCGGATATCAAAACAATAACTGCCCACAAAATGTATGCGATGAGTGCGATTATCGCTCTCACAGCCCAGAATACTACCGGTGTTTATGGTGTGATGGAAGTGTCTCCCGAATTTGTAGGGCAGCAGCTTGACTGTATTTTCACAGATATTATTCCTGATGCGGTTAAAATCGGTATGGTGTCGAACAGTAAAATTATTGAAGTTATCATTGAGAAACTAAAACAATATGCCGCCCCTAAAATTGTGGTTGACACTGTGATGATAGCGACCAGCGGCGGCAGGCTGCTTAACGCTGAGGCAATGGATGCCATGATAACGAAGCTGATTCCCATAGCGGATATTATCACGCCTAACATTCCCGAGGCGGAAGCACTAAGCAATATGGAGATTAAAACCGGGGATGATATGCTGACAGCCGCCGGAAAGATCTCGAAAATGCTTCCCGGGGCAGTACTTATTAAAGGAGGACATCTGACCGATACTGCCGATGATTTGTTTTATGCAAAGGGCGACGCCACCTGGATTAAAGGGGAAAGAATAAATAATCCCAATACCCATGGGACAGGCTGTACCCTTTCTTCTGCCATAGCCTGCAATCTGGCGGACGGTTATTCTCTTAAGCAAAGTGTGATTAATGCCAAAGCTTATGTTACAGGGGCTTTGAAAGCCGGACTTGACCTGGGCAAAGGCAGCGGCCCGCTTAATCACTGTTTTAGCATTTAATTATAAAGCAGGGAAGGAATCGGAAGGGAATAACTTTAGTCGCGGGTAATGACTGTGACTGGTTGACTATCGGGGAAAATTATGCTAAAGTATAATGAACGTACGTACACTCAGGATTTTGAAAGTTTATGCTCAGAATGAGAAACTGTCGAAAATTTATTTATTTCGGCCTTTATTTTATACCATTGCAGTGAACGTCTGTACGTTCAGTGTTTGCAAGAGAAAATATTATGGAAGAGATCAAGTACTGAGGAGGTAAAAGAGTTGGTTAGGTTGACAATGGAACAGTATTATAACTTTATCAATCCGGAGGCTGTGACAATCATCGGAGTTTCCGAAAAAACCGGTCCGGGTATGTTTCATCCGCTGCAGAATATGCTTAAGGATGGCTGTCAAGCCCGGATTTACCCTGTCAATATCCAGGGACGCGATATCTTGAGTCAAAAAGTATATAAATCCGTGCTGGATTTACCGGAAGTACCTGATTTGGCCTTTATTACGGTAGGCCGGACTGCGGTTCCGGGGGCGGTTAAGGAATGCCTGCAGATGGGGATTAAATCCTTAATTGTCCTAAGCCAGGGTTTCGATGATGCAGATGAAGAAGGCAAGGCTCTCCAGAAAGAAATATCGCAAGCCATTTCCGGCACGGGTACCCGTCTCCTGGGTCCCAACACCTTGGGAATAATAAATGCACTTGATAATTTCCATGTCTCTTTTGTGGACTGTGACACACCGCCAAAAGCCTCCGGCGTTATTTGCCAGTCCGGAGTATTTCTGGTTGGAGCGGCCGATCTTACGGCAGGGATGGGTATTGGCATCGACATCGGTAATGGTGCGGATGTAAACTTTACCGATGTGCTTGCTTGTTTTGGTCAGGATCCCCGCCTTAAGGTAATTAATATCCATATGGAAGGAATCAGGGACGGCAGGGATTTCCTGGAGACAGCGAGTCAGGTGAGCAGGCGAAAACCCGTTTTAGTATTGAAAACAGGAAAAAGCGAGACAGGCTCCAAGGCAGCAATTTCCCATAGCGGTTCCCTGACCGGTGAAGACCATGTCTTCGAAGCGGCTTTCAGGAAAGCCGGGATAATGCGCATGGCCGATTTGGAGGAGTTTCAGGACCTGAACAAGGTTTTCTTAACTTATAAGGAACTTAAAGGCAAGCGCGTCGGTATTATCACGATTTCCGGCGGGGCAGGGATCGCCGCCATAGATGCCCTTAGCCAGTATGGTTTGGAGATGGCCCGCTTGAGCCGGGATACCCTGGAAAAAATGCAGGAATTATTTCCTCCCTGGTTTAAAGTCACTAATCCCGTTGATATGTGGTCTGCGGGTGTAAAAAAAGAATTGAAAGAAATCTATGTTCAGCTTTTGCATATCCTGCTTGATGACCCGCAGGTGGACAGCGTAATCTGCATCTATGGCGCCAATAAAATGTCAGGGTTCGATCCGATGGCGGCAATTACGGAGGGACTGGTGAATGAAGCCAGGAGAAGAACCGACAAACCGATTTTCCCTTGGGTAATTGGGATTAACCAGGCGGGGATTTATCAGGAACTTGAACAAAGCGGTGTGACCGTGGGACTGCCCAATCCGGAGAGGATCGCCAGGGCGCTGGCCCGGCTTTACAGGTTTCACCATGAAATCAAGGACAGGTCAGAGGAAAAACCGCTGGTTTTTCAGGATGTCCAACGCCGGCAAGTGGCCGGCCTGATCGCTGATGCTCAGAAAAAGGGTGTGAAGGTATTAGGCGGCGAAGTATTGGAGATGCTCAAGGCTTACGGACTTAAAGTTGTAAGTACACGTTTGGCGAAAAATAAAGACGAGGCCTTTCAGGCAGCCCGAGAAATAGGCTATCCCCTAGTAATGAAAATTTCCAGTCCTCAGGTTATTCATAAAACCGACAGCGGCGGGGTAAGGTTAAATATTAAAAATGAAACAGAGCTTGCTTCGGCCTATGAGGAAATGCCGGCGGCAATCAAAGCAAATATTCCTGATGCCCAGATTGATGGTGTATTCCTGCAAAAATATCACCCCGCCCACCTGGAAGTCATTATCGGCGCCAAGCGGGATGAAGAATTCGGTCCGGTAATTGTCTTTGGCCAAGGAGGCATTTATGCCGAGGTTCATAAGGATGTTTCTTTCCGGCTTGCTCCCCTCAGCGGTAAAGAAGCCCGGGAAATGATTGATGAACTGAAATCATCCAAAATATTTTACGGCTGGCGGGGAAAGCCTGCGGCCAATATTAAGGCTTTGGTTGACAGCTTGGGCCGGGTTGCCCAGTTGGTTGCCGATTTTCCGGAAATAGCGGAACTGGATATCAATCCGCTGGCTGTGGGAGCCGATGATGTTATCGCCCTGGACGCAAGGGCTGTTTTGAAATAGTCAGTTTAAAAGTACTCAGCCGGCCAATAAAGATGGACCGGCCGGTATTATGTCCGGCCGGTCCATGCACTTGTATCTCCCGAGTGATCATTTTCAGACGCCCTGCGAGGCTTTGCCCTCTCCCGACCCGGAGAGGGCCTTTTAATTTTAGATGGGACCAGGACATAATATCTTTTTGATCTGGAGAGGAATAAAGAGGGAAGATGTGGAACTATTAAATTTAATTTGTAAATTGGGTTATAAAAATGTAGATAAAACAGATATAAAATAAACAGTGGATGGTTGTATATTTTTCCGATACTGGGGGATTTCTATGCAGGTGGGAGAGCTGTATTCCAGCTATTTTATTAAGCATGACTGCGAACCCTACGCCGGCGACAAGGAATATTTAACGGATTTACTGGCTTTTTTGGACATTATTTTAAATGTCGCCTGCGCATACAAAGGGATGAACGAGAGCAGTGCGCCTTTGCACGTTTCGGACGCCCATCTGCGCGGCCTCTCTATTTCACCGTCTGAGATAGTTGACTCTCTTTTGTCTTATCGCTTGGATGAACGCACCAAGGGTGTTTCGCCTGAAATCAAAAGACAAGTGGAACTGGCAACTACACACC
The DNA here is from genome assembly GCA_035561335.1 of Desulfitobacteriaceae bacterium. Classification (GTDB taxonomy): domain Bacteria; phylum Bacillota; class Desulfitobacteriia; order Desulfitobacteriales; family Desulfitobacteriaceae; genus UBA2264. The sequence goes on along the minus strand of DATMXV010000277.1, from coordinate 10,093 downwards.
TTGAGCGCCGGCTGGCTGCTTCTTCCGCAGCAGGCTTCACCCCCAGGGTGAGCCAGCTTACCAAAAAGTTCCGGCTCAGTGATTTCGAGCGCTTTTTGCTGCTTTTATCCCTGTCCTCCGCCAGTGACAGGAAGTACGAGTCCATTTATGCTTTTCTCCACAATAATGTCAAGGAAAAGCTTCCCACCAAGGGGCTGGCCATTTCCCTGTATAAAATGTTTTTTAACCTTGAGGATTATCACTTTGGCCGCGCCCTCAAGGGCGAGGGCAACTTTTTCCGCTTCCTTGCCGAGAGTACTGCCGGAAGCGGCAATGAGCCAGGTTTGGCAGACAATATCATTCTCAAACGCCGGGTCAGCAGCTTTATTCGCGGCCTTAATTTGCTCGATCACGAGTTGGCAGACATGGCAACCCTTTTCGACAGGAGCGAGCGCCTGAACGGTATGTATATCCGGCGGGAAGAATACAAGCGGATAGAGGCTTATATCAAGGATATTCTCCATAATACCGGCCGGGTTGGAAATGTCCTCAATCTCTACGGCCTCAACGGCATCGGCAAAAGGCATATGCTCAAGCACGCGGCCCAGGCCTTGGGTTTTAACCTCATTTTTGTCGATTGCGCCAAGCTCAAAGCTCAACAGTTCAGCGCCATCCGGCGCTTGCTGGATAAGGTATATCTTGAATACCTGCTCACAGGCTCTGTCCCCTGCTTTATCAACATGGATCAGGATGAGAGTTTCGATGATGAAGCGGATGTGGCCAGGCCGCGTGATCTGCGCTTTGTTACTGTCATCGAATATATTGCCAGAGAATTTTCCTTTGCCGTCTGGCTGTCCAAGGTCAAGGAGGATGAACTGACTGCCCATAATATCCGGCTTGTGAGCATGGAACTTCCCATGCTGACAGTGGGCGAGCGCATAATCCTGTGGGAGGCAGCTTCCCAGGGGTTTGATCTTGCCGGGGATGTTGACACTGTCCTTTGCGCCAATCAATACATCCTGACTCCCAAGTCCATAAAAGACGTTCTTGATACGGCTGGGCATTTAGCGGCAGGCGAGGGCAGGAGTGTGCTTGAGCGGGAGGATATTTTGCGGGGTATAAAGCAGCACTCTGTAAATCAGCTGGGCCAGTATGCGACCCTGATAAACGCTGTTTTTACCTGGGACGATTTGATCATCGACGAGGACCAAAAACGGAAGATGCAGATGATCTGCAATCAGATGAAATACCGCAACATAGTTGGTGAGGAGTGGGGATTTCATAAGAAGACTCCCTACGGCCGTGGGCTTTGCGCCTTGTTTTTCGGTTCGCCGGGCACAGGCAAGACTATGGCGGTGCAGGTAATGGCCAATGAGCTTGGACTTGACCTTTATCGCATTGATCTTTCCCAGCTGGTAAGCAAATATATCGGCGAAACGGAAAAAAACATTTCCGGACTTTTTAAAAAGGCCAAAAATATCAACGCTTTGCTTTTCTTCGATGAAGCGGACTCCCTCTTTGCCAAGAGATCTGAGGTTAAAGACGCCAACGACCGTAACGCTAATGCGGAGACGGCTCATCTGCTGCAAAAACTGGAGGATTATGAGGGGATCACGATCCTTGCCACAAACTATGTCAACAATATTGACGACGCTTTCAAGCGGCGGATCAAATTTATGATAAATTTTGTTTTTCCTACTTCTGAGGTCAGACTTAAGCTCTGGAAAAAGATCATTCCCAAGAAGGCAGTCCTGGAAGAGGAGATAGATTTTACCTTCTTTGCCGAGAATTTCGAGCTTGCAGGCAGCAATATCAAAGAGATACTCACAAATGCGGCCTACATAGCGGCCTCAGAGCATTCAGGGCTTGCCAACCGCCACATTGTGGAGGCGGTGAAGCTTAATTTTGAAAAATACGGCAAGATACTCAGTAAAGAGGACTTTGGGTATCTGGGAATTTCCTTAAATAACTAGAAAAGGGGTAATTGTTATGACCGAACAATGGGAGGCAAATTTCCTGGAAATTCTTGAGGAGCTGTTGCGTCAGATTGCCTCTGATACACAGCTGGATTTGGGCGACGAGAACGATGATCAGCCAAGACTCAGATGTATTTTCCCTGTGCTTCGCGACGGACAGGTCGATCTTCCTATGGAGATTACCGTGGAGCACCTGAAAGCAGGCAGCAGTCAGCTGCAGCTTTACTGTATGATTTTCGACAGCATTCCTCAGGCAGCTATCCCTGAGATTGAGAAAATCATCATGCGCCTTAACGAGTTCATTACTCTGGGAAGCTTTGGTATTTATTACCGCAGCCGGCAGATATTTTTCAATCATGCCTATGCCATAGAAACTGAGACCAACGCAGAGGGCGTAATGCAGAATATCGGGATAACGCTTGATATCATCATGAAAACGGTGGACAATGCCTATGATCTCCTGCAAAAGGCTGTTAATATGGAAATTACCTGTACCGAAGCTGTAGAAAAAAATCTTGTTCTTGTCCAATAAGAAAGGAGGCTTTTCGCCATGCCAAAGGGTAGAATAGAATTAGAAAATGAAAAAGCAACGGGCCAGACGAGCGAACAGGCTCCCGATCTGCAGGATGAAGATGATTTGGACGCAGCGGAGCAGGTACAGGCAGTGGACCTGAAGGAAACTGACAGGTCAAAACTGGTGGAGGACCCGAAAGGACCCGCGCCCCAATCTGTAACAGGACCGGCAGAGGAGAATAAGCCGCCCGAGAAGCCCCCGGATAAGCCACCTGAGAAACCCGCAGATAAGCCACCCGAGAGACCCGTTGACAAGCCACCCGAGAAATCCGCAGAAAAGCCGCCGGAGAAACCTACGGACAAGCCGTCCGAGAAGCCTGTAGAAAAGCCGTCGGAGAAACCTACGGACAAGCCGTCCGAAAAGCCTACGGACAAACCGTCCGAGAAGCCCACGGACAAGCCGTCCGAAAAGCCTACGGACAAACCGTCCGGGAAACCCACAGACAAGCCTCCGTCCAAAGACGATAAGACGCCGGCGCCCCCTAAGACCCCGGCGCCCCCTCCCGTGCCTCCTGATAAATATCAACTTCTTAAGAAGGATTTAAGTACTCTTTCCCCGGAGGAAAAGGGAAAAAGGGCCGAACTGCTTACCGAAAAATATGTCACCGACTGGAAAACCAAAAAAGAAGATGAGATGAAAGAACTCACAACCGGTCTGGCGGACAATGAGAAGAGCAAGGAGGAAACCCGCAAGTCTGTAGATGTACCTGAATCCAAGGCAGGCCAGTTCTTTGACTTTGTTGACAAACTTCAGGAAGGCGGTGACATAACGTCCGATGTTGCAGGCGGAATTGCGGCAACGGGAAGTGATATTGCCGATGCTGCCTACAGCCAGAGAAGTGCTGCCGACAACGAAAGTAATCCCGGTGGCACCTCAGGCAATATTGTAGGTATTGCAACAGGCGGCTGGGGTGCGCTGTCCAATACCTACGGCTCCTTCAGAAGCGGCTTTAAAGCCGCAGATAAGAGAAAGAAGGGAGACTCCCGCGGGGCGAAACTAGCCGGTTTTGATACGGCCAGCAATATTTTTGGCGCGGCCAGCGGGGCTATGGGCATGGGAGGTAATATCGCAGGACTTTGCGGCGACAGCGGAACTTCCGGCGTGCTGGGCCTTACCTCCGGTCTTGCAGACTCAGCCGGCGCCTTTACCAAAATGTTTAAAGGCATGTACCAGAAAAAGACTTACGGAGATCTTGCCAACCGAAAAGAGACTGATCAGAGCAAGAGGAAAATGGCCGGCACGGAGAGAAGCGAAAAAGAAAAATACAGGAAAATGAAGGCGGCTTACCACGGAAACGAAGAGGGCTCACACGCCAAGGATAAGAGAATGGAAATGCTCAAGGCAAGACATGACTACAGACGCTCCAAGGATTTTACGGAGGCCATGTCCTCAGCCCAGGCAAATGCCAAGGTTAAGTCTGATGCAGCTGATGGCGGTGTATTTTCGGCGGCACTCGGAGGAATAGGCGGCGCCTTAAATATGATGGCCTCCGGCTTTAAGATGATGGGCCCCGGCGGCAAGATTGCCGGCGCAATTCTGGGCGGCATCGGCAATCTTTTGAAGATGAGCACCCACGCCGTAAATAAGGCAGGCGAAGCCAAGGAAAAAGCTGCCAGGAAAAGTGCGAACGAAACAAACGCCAGGAAATATATCCAGGAAAAAACGGATTCTCTTTTGGCAAAGCCGGATGCCCAGGCTGACCATTTGACCGGGGAGGAGGCAAAAACCATCGTCGCCAAACGTCTCGGGGCAAAAGTGCCCCTTGACTTTACGGAGGTTTACAAGAAGCTTTCGGAGCGGCGCGCGGACCGGATCCTCAACAAGGAAGAAGGCTATGAGGAGGTTTTGGCTTCAATGGGCCTCTCAGCAAACGCAGACAAGGCGACAATCCTCGAAGCGCTGGGTGTTTCCTGAAATGAGCCATATTGAGTCAATGCCACCCGGGGATTTTCCTGAAGTATATGCAAATTCGTTACTGCGCAGCGAGCTTGTGAATAAAATAGAAAGCATACCTGTGGGCTTTGTGCTTGTATGTTCTATGGCGGGATACGGTAAATCAACCCTTCTTAGTCAACTGGCAGCCCGGGCGCAGTGTGCGGCGGTATGCCTCCTTAGTAATGGCGACAATACAATACCTCCTTTTCTTAACCGGCTTACCGGCGCGGTCCGACAGGCTGTCCCCCAGTTTGAAATTAATAATCAAGAAAATGTTTATGAGGTCTTAGAGCGTATTTTCCGGGCGGCGATAGAGAACAGGATGACTCTTATTTTTGATAACTGCCAGGTAGTCCGGGATGAGGCGGTTTGTGCCGTATTGCAATCCATCATGGCGGCGGCGGATAACGGTTTCAAGGTTGTTATAGGCTCCCGCAAAGTTCCCAGCTTTGCCGTAAGATTTATCCTGGAAGAGCGCTGCCGGCTTTTCGGACGCGATGATCTTGCCCTGTCGGAAAGAGAAATTGCCGGGATTGTGAAAATGCGCCTTAAGGCGGAAAATCCCCAATTGGCCAGGGATTTGCACAATTTCACAAAGGGTTGGGCGGCAGGGGTAATGTTCTGCCTTCGGGCAGGCAAAGCCTGTCTTGCAGAAGATAGTTCCGCCGGAAAAGGACCTGCCTGGGATAGGATTATTGATTACGGGCTTCTAAAGCAGTACCTGGAATATGAGATCCTCTCCGGCCTTCCCGAAAATGTAGTGGAATTTGCCAAAAGCGCCTCACTTTTCGATAAGCTGAGCAACGGCTTCTGCAACCTTGTCCTGGATGCAAACAACTCGCGGGAGTGCCTGAACTATTTGCGGGAAAACGATATTTTTCTGCAGGAAAGCTTGGGCGAGCCCGAATCCTTGATCTGGATAGATATTTTCAGGTTTACCATGTCCGGTTTGCTCACAGCCAGGGAAAAAGAAATGATCGCGGAAAAGGCTGCTGACTACTTCCTCAGGCACAAAATGTACCTGGAGGCAATCGCTATTGCCCTCAAATTCGGGCAGCCGGCCCTGATTTGCCGGGCCCTGTCCCTATGCGGCGCCGGCCTGCTGGCGGAAGAACGTTTCGACCTCCTGGGAAATTGTGCCCGTGTCCTGGAAAAGAGCGCTGAAGAACTGGACGCGTCAATTTACGGAATCCTGGCGCAGTATTACTATGCCGCCGGTGATTATGCCAAGATGGAATACAACTTTAACATGGCGGACAGCATGTTCGGCAAGGAGAATAATTACAGTATCCAGCGCAGCCTATACCGCGGCCTGTTAAAGTATGAAAAGGAACCAAAGAATTACCGGATGCATGTAAATAATGCCCTTTTCTATCTGGAAGAGTATAATCTCAAACTTCCTTTCCTCCTGCCCCGTGAGCAGAAGGTCCTGGAGGAAATAAAGCGGCTTAACTCCGCTGATGAGGAGACCCATGAACAAAAACCCCTGAAGGTAAGGCAATTTGGCTCTTTCAAGGTCACCGTGACCGAAGACGGGTACGAAATACCGTGGCGTACCAAAAAGGGCTGTGAGCTTTTTGCCTACCTGATCAGCCTCGAGGGTAACGCAGTTGAGAGAAACCGCCTTTTCGACATCATCTGGCAGGAAGAACTGCCTGCCAACCCTGTGGCGCTGCTTCACAACATGATTTACAATATCCGCAAAGAGCTTAGTGCTTACAAGCTCGAAAACATCGTCCAGTATAAAAATAAGAGGTACAGTATCGACATGTCCCTTATCGACAGTGATATGGATACTGTGTCCCGTGTTTGTTCGGCGGTTTCCCGGAAGGATATGGACATGCTTTTGGAAAACGAGGGTGTAATCTCCGGTTATTGGGGCGTTTATCTGGGGAACATCGATAATATATGGGTTTCAGAGCGCAAGGAATACTATGACAGGATGTTCATTAACGCTTCTCTGTTGCTGGCTGATTTCTATTACGACAACAGGATATATGAAAAGGCCCTTGTTTATCTGCAAAATGCTTTAAAGGTCGATACCTTTTCCGAGAGGATCATGGAAAAGATCTTGAATTGCTATTCTAAGACGGGAAAATTTGACAAGCTGCGCGCCAAATACGAAGAATTTTGTGACCTGCTGGCGCGTGAGCTGGATATTCAGCCCAGTAACGACCTGGCGGCGGCCTATCAGCGCAGCATTCAAAGGAAGATATAGGCGATGATGCCCCAGTGCAGACTATACAAGCAAATGGTTTACATGAAAAGGAGTCCGGATGGAAAACACGGTCCAGTTTTGCAACGGAAGAGAATACCTTAACAGGCTGCTCTTTCTGGCCCGCTGCCGTCTGCAATGTACCGCGGCGGAGCAAGGATTTGCCGCGGAAAATATCGATTCCGGCGGGACCCCGGGGCGGGAGGAAGTACGCACGGAATTGGAAATTGCTTATACTACAGCGGGAAATAACCTGCAAAAGGGGGTCTTCCTCTCCCTTGAGTACCTGTTTTGGCTTTTCGACTGCGATTTGTTTGAGCGGCACGCTGTGGTTCTCACCCTGCTTGCCCAAATCGTTCCGGAAACAGCCTCAGCCTTTGCCTTCATTCATAATGACAGCCGTCTTGATACGGCGACCCCTTTCGCTTTGTGCCGCACTTATGAAGAGCAAGGCGAATTTGCGGAGAAATATTTTTATTTTACCAAGGGCTCAAAGCTCTTAAAATACTTCTTTGCCGGTGAGGAAGCCGGCGCCGCCTCAAGACTTAGCCTGGATAAGCGGATTGTGGAATTTATTCTCGGTGATAAGGCAAAAGTCTCTTACTATGCTCCGATTGCAACCTTGTGGAGCAGGGATGAACAACCTCCCGCCGATCAGGAAACTGCCGCCAGGCTCGGAGCTTATATCCGCAACTGCGGGGATTTTGCCAGGCACATAGTGTTCAATCTCTACGGCGAAGAGGGCGGCGGGCGCAAAAGCTGTCTTAAACAGATTGCCCGGGACCTGGGGCTTAATCTCATGTTCCTTGATCCCCTGCCTCTTTTCAGTGAAAAAGAGCCGATTGCTTTAACAGATAAAATCCTCCGCGAATGCCTGTTATTTCAGGCAATTCCCGTTATTACGGGTTTCCCGGCGGAGATGCGGGCAGGGGAGAGGGTTATTCTTTCCCGCCTCTTTAAGCTTATTACGGAAAACTTTGCCTACTCTTTCGCGGTTACTGAGCGGCGGCTGCTGTCCGCCGACTTCAAGGACGATGTTTTGGTTATTGCCGAAGAGCTTGGCAAGCTTACGCTGGAGGCCTCCGCCCAGCTTTGGGAGAGCGAGAGCCGGAAATATAAAGTGGACGAAAATGTAAGCTTTTTTGAGCTTGCAGGTGAATTTGTCCTCACTCCCGGTAAAATCAAAGCGGCCTTTCGGGCGGCTTCTGTTATTGCCGGCCTTTACGGAAACGGAACCATAACCTTTTCCGAGCTGAAGCGCGGTTGTTACAGCACTATGCAGTGGACAATGGGCAGCAAAGCCATGAAGGTGGAGGCTGTTTATAAATGGGACGATTTGGTGCTGCCTCAATATCAGAAAAGCATGTTGCTGACTGCCTGCAATCAAGTCCGCTACAAATACAATGTCTATCAAAAATGGGGTTTTCAAGACAAAATGTCCTATGGAAAGGGCGTTTCCATGGTCTTTACAGGTCCCTCCGGCACAGGCAAGACTATGGCCGCCCAGGTCGTTTCCAATGAACTGGGGCTTGATATCTATAAAATTGAGCTGGCAACCGTCGTCAGTAAATATGTGGGCGAAACAGAAAAAAATTTAAATGAAATTTTTGGGCGCGCCACAAAAAGCCAGGTAATCCTGTTTTTCGATGAGGCGGATGTTCTTTTCAGCAAGCGGACGGAGGTTAAGGATTCCAATGATAAATACAGTAATATGGAGGCCGCCTTCCTCCTGCAGAAGATGGAGGAATACGACGGGGTAACTATTCTGGCCACAAACTATATCCAAAACTTTGACGAGGCCTTTAAGCGCAGGCTGAAGTTTATCATCGATTTTCCTTTCCCCAACCAGGAGCAGCGGCGGGAGATTTGGCGGAAGGTATTTCCCCAAAAGCTGCCGCAGGGTGAATTGGACTATGACTATTTGACTTCGAAATTTGAGTTATCGGGCAGCAACATAAAAAACATCGCCCTCCACAGCGCCTTTCTGGCTGCCGCTGACGGCAGTGAGAGCGTGGAAATGAAGCATATCATGGCGGCAATACGCAATGAATTCGCGAAAGGCGGGAAAATATTTACTAAGGAAGACGCAGGCGAATACTATATGCTTTTATGATATTTACTTCTGCGGAATCGAGGGAGAAGTTTAATCTGGCCTGGGGTTCCGGCGCCGGGGCCGGAAGGTTCAGGTAATTTTGGATTCAGGGAGATGGCCTAAATGTTTGACTGGGAGCGCAAGCGGGACGAGGATTTGCAGCGGTCTGAAGCCGTGCGGCACTTTAAAAATGAAGAAGACATGACGGCGGAGAAAGCGCCTGACGGTTACCTGCCCCACTGGAGCGAAAGGGACGAACAGACACGCCCCAGGGAAATGTTCAGCATGGGAAACTCCTACGGAAACGTCTCTGTAGCGGCTAACCGCAATCAGGAAATGACTCTTTTTGTCGGCGAAAACAGGCGGCACAACAGCGGAACCCTTGATAACGATCACAAGTGGCTGAACGGTGAACGCAGACATTCTGTAAACGATCCCTTTGGAAAGGCTTACAGCAATGTATTTGATCCGGTCAACAGTGCCTTTGCCTTCAAAGCGGGCAAGCTCCAGCCCGCCGGGAAAGTGTTGGAGAGGATCAAAAAATATGTGGAAGAAAAAGGCCAGAACACGGTTGAGAATATCCTGCCTTTTTTCACTTTGGAGAGGGAGAAAAAGAAGCTTCAAGCGCTTGCAGCCGCGGCCCGCAGGGCCAAGGAGGAGGGCAGGGACGCTTCTGAGCTTGAACGCGAGAAGGAACTGCTTTCCCTGGCCATTGGGCAAAAGGAACAGATGCAGTCACAGTTTCTCAGAAAAATGCGGCTTGCGCTTATTAAAGCAAAAGTGCTTACAGATACCGGCGACAGCGAACGGCTGACTGCGGCTGTTTTGCCGGCAGGTTTGGATTCTTCCGGTCCGCCCCCCGGGGATGAAGAAGAGATCCTGGTTGAAGGGCTGTTAAATACTGTCCGGGGTAAAGAGCCCGGGCTCTAATGGGCTCTGATTAAAACCGGGTTCTTTTTTTGACTTATTCGTTCTGACCCGATTCGTATTTTTCAACCCACTGCTCATATACAGATGGGTCTATAGTAATATGATATGTAGCATTCTTTTGATCCTGTGGTACTGTTACCTGTTTGTGGATAATTTTAAACTGGTACTTCAAGGCATATTCCCCGGTTCCAGGTCCCAAAACAATATTGTATCTTCCGTCTTCTTTTACCCAAGTCCATATTTTTTCAAGATCTTCCAGTGAAAGACCCGTGTTTTTTTCTCCGGAATGGCCCTCTGTTCCAGGTCTCCATGCTTTTAAATGGGAAATCACATCTCCTGCTTTATCTTTAGCGGGTGCTTTATGGGGGGTAGTCGCTTGGGGTGCTTGGGGT
>DATMXV010000276.1:0-4097 GCA_035561335.1 Desulfitobacteriaceae bacterium | reverse complement strand
ATTTTAACTAAAGACTTTTTCTGTTGGATTGGCTTAAATCAAAAACTCTTAACAGAGTACTTGATCCGGAAAAACCGCTGCCCCATATCGCCGCGATCACTTCCTCTTCACTTAGGAAGTCCGGTTTGTTCAGCTTTGAGGCCCGTTTTTTAGCTCTGCTGAATAAGTTACGGTGCTTTCTTTTTGGGTTCTTGTAAAAGAAGTGCAGATTATCTGTTCTGTTCATCTCTATCTCCTTTCCTTCTATACCTTTGTTTTACCCGGATTTTACAGCTTGGGTCATTGCCCGGATGTTTTCCAGGGGACTGGAAGTACTTAAACCACAAGCGGGTGAAATAATATCAATCCCTTCCTGAACTAACCTGGCTGTTATTTCTTTAATCTTTTCAACCGGCCCGAATTCAAGTAAATAGGTGCTTACATTACCCATAGTTTTCAGCCCGGGAAATTCTTCTTTTAAATTCTTTAGATTAATTAAGGCATCGACGCTAATAACATCAGCACCGATTTCCCGCAAAAGAAATTTTACGGATGTTATATTACCGCAGATATGCACAATTACCGGTAAACCTGTTTCGCGAACTCCAGTCACAACCTTTTGCAGGTAAGGAACCGCATATTTCTTAAACATAGCAGGTCCAAGAATTTCTCCTGTAGCAGTCGGATCGCCAAAAGCTATTGCCGTTACCCCGTTTTCCGCCAAGAGACGACCAAAACCAATGAGAAAATCGGTTACATAATCCAATACTTTATGCGCTTCAGCGGGGTTTTTGCGTAAATCCCTAAAAAAGGACATCGGATCCACAATTGAAGCGGCTAAACTGATTGGACCTGTTAAACTGGCGAGCACCGGGATCTCGGGATATTCCAGATTCAGCTTTCTCGCTGCTTCAACTACGATCGCGATTCTCCCTTGGTTTAATAAATCCGCTACATCTGAGAAGACTACACTGGCACTATCGGGGAAAATCTCCCGGGCGATTTTGGGCTCGCAAGCCAAAGAACCAAGATTAATTTTACTGCCGAAAACTTCAGCTTCTACAGTCATACAAAAGGGAATACCAAAGTTTTCAAACCCGGAATATTCTCTGATGACATTAGCTAATTTCGCCATTAAATCAGAGTCTTGATGCGCTTCGGGCAGGGTCAGGCCACTGCTTTTCATAACGTCTACAATTGCCGAGTTCATCATCCCGCCAGGACAAATGACCGGGGGACGGTCGGGCGGTGTTCCCGCGAATACTGCCTGTAACCTATGCTTAGGACTAAATTTAACCATCTTTTGTTCTTTTCTCTCCTCTTTAAGCTATAGCTTCCTGCGTTTGTTCCCCTAACAAACCTTTGATAACTTTCACAGCATTATTGGCATTTTCAGCATAACCATCGGCTCCGATGCTTTCGGCATAAGCAGGAGAAATTGGCCCGCCCCCGATAATAACTTTTATCCGCTTGTTAAGACCTTCCTGCTTTAAAAGATTAATAACCTTTGGCATTTGCGGCATAGTTGTAGTCATCAAAGTCGACAAACCAATAATATCTGCATTTACCTCTTTAGCTTTAGACACGAAATCCTCAGCAGGAATATCCCGGCCTAAATCAAAAATTTCAAATCTGCCTACTTCGAGTAAAATTTTTACTAAATTCTTCCCGATATCATGGGTATCTCCCTGAACAACACCCAAAACTATTTTGATCTTTTTTTCCTGTTCATTTTTGGGCAAGTGAGGGGTTAATACTTCCAATCCGGTATATAAGGAATCTGAGGCTAACAATAATTCCGGAACAAAGTATTCTTCTTCCTCATATAACCGGCCGGCCTCATTCATCCCCTTTATCAGGCCTTCATTAATTGCCAGTAAGACATCTACATTTTCCTTTACAGCCTCCTCAGCAGCAGTTTTAGTTAAATCCGTATCAAATTCCACTACTCCTTTTGCCAAATCTTCAAGTATTCTTTGTTGTATGCACAAATCTAGTCATCCTTTCGGTAATAAAGTTTTTTCAAAAGCTGAAGATTATCTATCGTAATAATTCTTAGCTTTCAGTTTACTGAACAACTAATTGCCGGTTACTGGTTTACGAGCTTTTTTCTTAAGCGTATCTTTTCATTTTTGTCTATCTGAGTGATTATTCCTTCTCGAATAATCAGAGTCACTGAGCCATAGGAAACAGTTCGGATAATCTCCAGCAACTTTCGTATTTCTTCCTGGTTTAACACTTCACGTTTACATGGGATAGTCCTAATTTTCTCAATCATCGGAAAATACCTCCATTCATGCAGGAAAAACCATGTTATAACCCACTTTAATCGTTTTCGGTAATCTAATCCTTACTTATTTGCTTTGTTTACTTGGTTTTAACTAATTCTATTATACTCTTGAATCTTTGTCAATGACTATTTAATCCTCAAAAATTTTTTTTTAAATAGATAAGTTACCACTGGTCTTCTTCTAAATTATTAATTCTCAGTTAACGAGGATACTGTTATTACCGGATAACTTTTTCCATCGGCCGCAGTTTTGGTATCACCTTTCAAGCTGCCTGTTACACTTATGGAGACCTGATTTTTCTTCAGCGTATTCTTTATTAGTTTATAAGCTTCTGCTTGGGCGCCGGTAGCTTGTGGTGCAAATGAACCATCAAAATAATAGAATTTATAAGATCCGTCACTTTGCAGAACGGCTATTCCATAACCTGATGCGGCACAGGAGGACATTAATAAGCATGTTTTTGTATCCTCACCGGGATCAGAGTAATTTATATAACAATCCTCATCAATAATAAATCCTGTGAATTTCTGTACAGCAGGTGCAGAAAAATATTGAGGGTTGGTTGCCGTCTCTGTTGTCGGCGCTGCAGACTCAAATGCCGATTGTCCGGACTCAGCCGCAGACGGAGTTGGTGCAGGGAGGGTAGGATCAGGGTAAGCAGGAACAGGATCAGAAGGAGCCGGAACAAGAGTTGGCACAGTCTCAGATGCAGATATTCCCTCCGTTTGAGCTTTTTTCAAAGCTTCTATACTATCTACCACCGTTATTTTGCTTTTGATCATCCCCATCCAGCAGGTATAAATAAAATCACCGGCTTCCGCAGGTGTAAATTCAACTGTATTATCCCCAACAACAAGTTTCTTTTCGATATTTAACTTTGGAGCCTGAAATTCATTATTGCAATCATTCAGATTTTCTTTGTCAACATTTATAATCCACTTAACCGGCAACCCTTTGACGACTACAATCGGGGGAAAACTGTCAGGCTTTAACTGGGTTCTCACAGTTTGGCTGTTGCCACTTACTACTGCAAAAACAGTTTCCCCACCCGCCGTATGTGTCATGCCAAAGGAAATTCCTGTCAAGGCCAGTCCTCTTCCAATCATTACGATCCCAAGTGTAAATACAAGTACTGCACTGACTTTTATAAGTGTTTTAGCAAACTTCTTATTCAAAAATGTATTTAACGCTCCAAATAAAAACACTAAAGGAACCGTTCCAATTGCGAATATAAACATAGACGCGGCGCCATAAATTACACTTCCCGTACTCAGAGCGTAGAGCTGGATCATCTGTAAGGGCCCGCAAGGCATCAGTCCTGTTAATAAGCCAACGATTATGGGACTATAATTATTCCCTTTATAAATTTTTCTGGCAAAAAAAGCCGGCACTCTGATGTTCAGCCATCTTAAAAATGGAAAAATATCCAAAATGTTAATTGCCATAATGATCATAAATATTCCGCCAATAATAGGGACTATACCTTTCCACACCCCGGAAAAGCTGATAATGTACCCCAATCCCCCAACAATCCCACCGACAACGGTATAGGCAATAACCCTTCCCAAATTATAAAATAATGACGGCCCGATAACTGTATGTAATCTATTACCTGGACTCTCAGCTTCAATTTTCCCGGCAGTTTGCGATAAGGCTATTCCGCCACACATTCCAATACAATGAAAAGATGTCAATATCCCAAAAATCAGCAACAGGCCATAACTGGTATTATTGCCTAGCTTAGGTAAGTATTTTAATAAAAAAAGGTCTTGCAAAAATGCCAGGATATCCATTTTATTCTCTCCTCAATTTTAACAACATTATATT
>DATMXV010000275.1:0-5373 GCA_035561335.1 Desulfitobacteriaceae bacterium | reverse complement strand
CTTATAAAAACCGGAGTAAATTTTGCCGACCAGAATTCTTTAATCATAGTACTTTCTTTAAATCTCAGAAAGAGGTGATTGAATTTGTACACAATTCAAGCAGGTGACACCTTTTATAAAATTGCTTTAAAATTGGGGATCAGCCTGGCGAGCCTGCTGGCCGCAAACCCGGGTGTTGATCCCCAGCGCTTGAGAATTGGCCAAGTGATCCGGATTCCTGTCACCGGGCAAAGTACAGACCCCGGACTAACGCGCTCCGTAAATGGCTGGCTTCCCTATTGGCTCCAGGCCCAGGCATTCCGATCCTTACAAAATCATCCTGAACTGTTCAGTTCGATCTCTCCCTTCTGGTACCAGTTATCTGAAACCGGAGATATTCTGAAGTTTACCGGCGCCGAAGACAGCAGGATTCTTTCCTTTGCCGCTGCCCACGGAATTAAGGTTATTCCTCTCATTTCCAATGAGTTTAACAGTCAACTGGCCTCGACTGTTCTTAACAATCCGGTTATCCGGCGGAGACACATCCAGGCAATTATCAATAAAGTAAGCCAAATGAACTATGCGGGGATCGAAATTAATTACGAGAATTTATTTGTCAGCGACCGGGAGAGTTTCGTAGTATTCCTGCAGGAACTTAAAAGCGCCCTTGCCGGCATTAACAAACTGCTCGTCGTGACAGTTCATGCCAAGACAAATCCTGCCGGGGCCTGGAGTGGCGCCGAAGCCCATGATTATGCGGGTATCGGCCAAAATGCTGACATTGTGCGAATTATGGGTTATGAATATCACTCGGTTGCGGGGCCTCCCGGATCAATTGCTCCCGCTGATTGGGTAGACAGCGTCCTGGCCTATGCCGTTTCAAACATTCCAAAAAACAAGATTGAACTCGGCGTCCCGACGTATGGCTATGACTGGCCCCAAAATCAACCGGGCGCCGGGGTAGGTTACAATACAGCTGTTGCCACAGCAAAACAGTATAACGTTCCTATCACAACCGATTCCCAACTGGGTCCCCATTTTACCTACAATGCCAATGGCCTCAGCCACGAAGTCTGGTTTGTTGACGCCCTTTTATTCAGCACGCTTTTAGCTTTAGTCAATAAATACGATATCCGGGGGATCAGCATCTGGTATCTGAGTGCGGAGGACCCCAAAATCTATGAGGTAATCCAAACAGAGCTTTAATGTAAATAATTTTAATAAATCAAGAAAACCGCCGGCAAAAGGCACGGTTTAATAGGGAAACTTATTGAACCATACCCCAAACCGATACGGAAAAGCAAGAGAGATGCGTTGTCCCGCAAGGGATAGCGCCTCTCTCTATATTATTCATCTTCGCCGTCGATCGGCAAAATCCTCTTTTCAATATCTTCCGCAGAGGGTAAAGCGTCTTTCAATTCATTCGGCAAAAGGCTGGTTATTTGATATTCGCTGACGCCGATGGGCTTTGTCATATCTCGCAGAGAATACTCGGTGATAAGCTTGTTTTTATGCTTACACAGCAGGATACCTATTGACGGATTGTCCTGTTCTTTTTTCAATTCGGAGTCAACTGCAGAAAGATAGAAATTCAGCTTTCCCCCATATTCCGGCTTGAAACCACCCGTTTTTAATTCGATAACTACATAGCAGCGAAGCTTCAGATTATAAAACAGCAGGTCGAGGTAGTAGTCTTCTCCACCAATCTCCATGTGATATTGATTACCAATAAAGGCGAAGCCGGTTCCAAGCTCAAGCAATAGTTGCGTGACATTTCTTATAAGCTGATCTTCTATATCGCGTTCTATCGCATTTTCGCGTAGCTGTACAAAGTCAAAAATATATGGATCTTTCAAAGTTTGCTGAGCCAATTCGCTCTGAGGATTTGCCAAATGTGTTTTAAAATTAGTTGTTTTATCAGCAAGAACCTGTCGTTTGTAAAGCATTGACTCTATCTGATGAACCATGACATTGATCGACCAGCCGTTTTCAATCGCTTTTTTTGCATACCAGTTTCTTTGCTCATCGTCCTTTACCTTGTCCAGAAGCGCAACATTATGTGACCAGCTTAATTGTGCAGACACCGTCTGCACAAATTCAATGTCCGAATAGAGACTTGAAAATTTAGCCATGTATTTTAAATTGCGAACAGAAAAACCAGTTGTGTCTGGGAAGTCGAGTTTTATGTCTCGGGCAAGATTTTCAATGAATTTATTACCCCATTCGGAGTTTGCGTTGATAACATTACCAATATTCCAGTATAGCGTAATGAGCTCACGATTGGCTCCAATTACCGCCCGATATTGCGCGGAGCGTATCTGATTTTTTATATCTGAGCAAATCTCAAGGTATTCATTGTTATTCAAAAGCACATACATCCTCCTTTCCTTGGGATAATTTTTATGAAAATCTTTAGTTAACACATTTGCTGCAAGGCGACAACCCCATACTCTTTGCCCGGTTCAATGTCGTTGCCGTAGAATTTTTGCCGCCGCATTGCGGATCATGATGATATTTACTGCCCGTCGGAGTAACATATACTGTTCTGCCCGTATCTTTAGGGGGTTCCTTCTTCTCTGTCACAGTAACTTTGAATTCGTTACTCGAAACGGATCCGTCAGCAGACTTAACAAAAACTGAAGTATTTCCTATAGCCTTTGTTATTATAGACATCGTCAGAACCTTTTTCCCGGTCACTCCAACCAAATCGAGCAGTTTTGTTTCAGCAACATCAGGATTTGTGCTGACTATCTTAATGTCATTTTCCTCTGCGCCATAAGGCAAAATGTAATACGTAATCTTCTTTACGCCACCCACCTCAGTCTCCCATGACGAGGTTGTGTCTGATACCTCGATTGATGTAATGACCGGCTTAATGGCTTCATCGGTTTTTATTTTTGTCGTATCAGCTTGGGCCGTTTCAAAATTGTCAACTTGGCTGGACTGAGATGGGCTTGAATTTACCGTTCCGTTAGGTGTCGATATATCATCCTTCGGAGCAAAAATTCCAATAAGTAAAAATACAACGACCAATGACGTTATCCAAATGGCTTTCTGTTTCTTACTCATCTTCTCGCTTTTTGCAATCGTAACGATAATCATAATCGGAAGGAAGAATATCCACAGAAAAACAGTAAGGCATCCTATCTTCTTTTTAGGTTTCTCAGGCAAAGGAGAATATGTTGCTGTCTGATTTACGGAAGTCGCCGCATCACCCAAAATATTACCGCATTTCTGGCAGAAAGATAATCCATCTTTAACCTGTGTACCGCACTTATCACAAACCCTCATAAATGTACCTCTCGTAATTTATATCATTCTTTAATCAGCGTATAGGTATTAAATTCCCCTTCCGGAGCGGAATTATAGTAGTTCGTGCCATTTAAATCGTATCTGACTGCGTAAGTGATGCCGCCGCCACCTTGCGTAAAGCACTTTATAGAGGTCAGACAAGAAAAGCGGCTTTTCTGATTGCGTAGGATATAATGACAGGTCGACTTTTGAGGCAGTGCTGTAATTCAGCAGTTTTTCCTGCTTAAGAGCACTAATGGCAGTATCTATGAGACTGTTTTTCCCTATACTCTCAGTCCCTATCATAATAAGCGTATTCTTAGGCTTATCTTTTTGCACGCCTGCAATAAGCGGTCGTTTAAAGGCTATGAAAAGATCATCAATAGCAGTCCGTTGGCCAACAAATTGATTTTGAACAACCCTTTTAGCGTTTTCGATACTATTATCTATTTGATTACCGGCGACCTTTACGTTTGTTTTGCCGGAATAAACCACTGCATCTCCAGATGCTTTTGCATTCGCTTGTTGCTTCTGTGAGGACATACCATGTGGCGGAGTCTGTACAACCTGACTTTGCGTGCCTCTTTGATCAACAGAGATACTCTGGGGAACAGCTGACGTCGTTTTGTTTTTAGCGATAAACCCATGACTTTTAACGGATTCAATAATTTGATATTCCGGGAAAAGGAATTTAAGTATTTTATGTATATTCACCGTTTTCCCTCCCCCTTAGTAGTTTGCAATTCTTTCGACTGGCTTGAACCCCGACGTTTTGAGAAATTTCATATTGTACCTGAAATTATTCATCGCATCGGAAGGGTCGATATTTGCAAAGTTCAGTCTGTTTAATGCATCGCGCTCAAAAACTATAGATAAAATCGTTGCGTCTTCATGATGTCCTGTTTCGCTATTAATGATATTATCAACTGCATGAATGATTAGTATCTTAAGTGGCAATAAAGCAAACATATCTCTTGCAATACGTATCGCACAGCTGCATACATAATCTTGCACGAGCTCGTAGTATGCTGTTTTTGTGAGTTCCTTTTTTGACAGCTTTCCTGTTTGCGTCAAGGACATTGAAAACGTCGGGACAATCTGTTCAGATTTTACTCTGAACTCAACTTCCATCGCCGTATTAATATCCGCACCAAATTCAAAATCGCTTCCGTACTCCAGCAGGTCATCCAGAGGGTTCATTTCGTTGATGACTTCAAAATAAGCATCAATGTCGCCCGCTAAAATCCTTTGGGACAGGAGATTTAAGTTTTTCCACTCCTCATATTCCGCTCTGTCCTCAGCCGCAGCCTTTTCTACAGCTTGGGCGAGTGAAGTCTTTTTACTCTCTGCAACTGATTTAATGGCTTTCTGAATCAGGTTTGGTTTAAAATTGTCAAGAGCTTGAATAGCTGCCACTTGACGGGGGCCCATTCCATTCGGATTAAAAGGTTCGTTTATTGAGTTTATATGACTCCAATTGATTTCATCGTCATACATGGTATGGATAATTTTGATTGATTCCACAAAGCTCTCATACTCCCGAACCATAGCTGCATTCTGCTGAAACTCATTATATTTTTCTTGCTGCCGTTGGATTTAAGATGGAGAGCGGTAACCGCTTGAAGAATAGCTTGATGGCGTCTGCCGTTTCTTGCCTCCTGAAGAAGTCACATAAGAAAGTCCTGTTCCTGGTATGCCAATCGAGGAGGTTCGGCGACCACTTGAATGTATCGTCTGTCTGAGTCCTCTAGTTCCAAAGCTCAGACTCGTGCCTGTCTTGCCAAAATTCAAGCGTATACCTTTGCAGATAGTTATGCTTTTACGCATCCTCAATCCCATAAAACGACCTCCTCAATTTTATCTGGTATATTAATTTTCCTTATCTTCTACAATTTCCATGATATCAGAGATATCACAATTCAAAGCCCTGCATACTCTTACCAATATTTCAGTACTCACATTTTGATTATTTGCAAGCTTGGCCATAGAAGCGGTGCTTAATCCCGTTGCAATGCGTAAATCTTTCTTCTTCATTTCTTTATCAATGAGTAATTTCCATAGTTTTTTATAACTTACAGACATTTGCTTCACCTCGTCCAAGAT
>DATMXV010000274.1:0-11363 GCA_035561335.1 Desulfitobacteriaceae bacterium | reverse complement strand
CTGGAGAAATTGTCTTAAATATGCCATAATAAAAAAGATGCCCAAAATATAAGAAAGTAAAAAGGCATTAAGGTCTTTTTCTAATAATAATCAAGGAGGAAATTGTCTTGAAGGCTTATGATACCGAAAATCTTCGCAACGTCTGCTTGACAGGGCATGGCGGGGCGGGAAAAACTTCTTTAGCGGAAGCTTTTCTTTTCAGTTCCGGGGTGCTTAATCGTATAGGCAAGGTTTCTGAGGGTAATACAGTATCAGATTATCTTCCGGAAGAAATCAAACACAAAGTTTCCATTAGTACCAGTCTTATCCCGGTTGAGTGGCAAGGAACCAAGATTAATGTTCTTGATACTCCGGGCTATTCTGATTTTTATGGTGAAGTTAAAAGTGCTTTGCGCGTTGCCGAATGTGGGATCTTAGTAATTTGTGGCGTGTCCGGTCTTGAGGTCCAGGCAGAAATAGTCTGGGAATCTATGAATGAACAAGATTTACCGCGGGTAATTTTTATCAATAAACTGGACCGGGAAAATGCCAGTTTCGATAAGGCCTTGGAACAGGTAAAAAATGCCTACCCTGAAAAAAACTTTACACCTTTATTTCTGCCGATTGGCCAGGAGGCTGATTTCCAGGGAGTTGTAGACATAATTCGCAACAAGGCTTATTATTACGAAGCCAATTCTTCCGGTAAGTACACTGTCAAAGATGTCCCCGCTGAATTTGCTGATGCTGTGGAGACTTGGCGTGATAATCTCGCAGAAGCTGCCTCTGAGGTTGATGATGATGTTTTAACCAAATATTTGGAGGGAGAACCCTTAACAGAAGAAGACTATTCCAAAATATTGTCTGCGGCCTTAAAACAAAATCTGATTGTTCCTGTTCTTTGCGGTTCTGCCTTTAAGAATATTGGGATAGCAAACCTGCTGGATTTTATTGTGACAGATGTTCCGCGT
The DNA here is from genome assembly GCA_035561335.1 of Desulfitobacteriaceae bacterium. Classification (GTDB taxonomy): domain Bacteria; phylum Bacillota; class Desulfitobacteriia; order Desulfitobacteriales; family Desulfitobacteriaceae; genus UBA2264. The sequence continues at coordinate 10,416 of DATMXV010000274.1, read as the reverse complement.
CCGGTTGCTTTACCTGATAAAACAGCCCTGGTATTTAAGACTTTGGCGGACCCCTATGTGGGTAAAATGAGCTTCTTTAGAGTCTATGGCGGTAATTTTTCTTCTGAAAGCCTGATCTATAACTCTACCCGTAAAGCAGAAGAAAAAATTGGTCAAATCTTTTATTTAAGAGGAAAAACCCAGGAACCTGTCTCTGCGGTTGTTGCCGGTGATATTGCCGTTGTTGCAAAACTCCAGGAAATTGGCACCGGAGATACCTTGTGTGCCAAGGATAAACAACTGGAACTCCCGGGAATTGTTTTTCCTGATCCTTCCCTAAGTGTGGCAATTGAACCAAAGAGTAAAGGCGATGAAGACAAACTGGGTTCAGCCCTGGCCCGTTTGGCAGAAGAAGATCCCACTATTAAAGTAGAAAAAAATCTGGAAACCAGGGAACTGATCCTTAAAGGAATCGGGGAAACGCATCTGGAAATACTCCAGGAAAAATTACAGAGAAAATTTGGGGTTGCCGTTAATACCCGTGTTCCCAGGGTCCCGTACCGGGAGACTATCCGTAAAGAGATTAAAGTTGAAGGTAAACACAAAAAGCAAAGCGGTGGACACGGCCAGTATGGACATGTCTGGATCACTATGGAACCGACTGATCAAGGAGAATTTGAATTTGCCGAGCATGTTTTTGGCGGGGCAGTTCCCAAAAATTATTTCCCGGCAGTTGAGAAGGGTGTCCGGGAAGCGATGTCTGAAGGAATACTTGCCGGTTACCCGGTAACCAATATTAAAGTTACCCTTTATGACGGTTCTTACCATAGTGTAGACTCTTCGGAAATGGCTTTTAAGTTAGCTGCTATTCTGGCGTTCAGAAAAGGTGCGGAACTTGCCAACCCAACCTTATTGGAACCCATAGTTGAAGTAACCGTTAAAGTGCCGGAAATTTATATGGGCGATGTTATAGGGGATTTAAATGGTAAACGCGGCCGGGTTTTGGGGATGGAGGCAGAAGGTAAATATCAGGTTATCAGCGCCCATGTTCCCCAGGCTGAAATGATGCGTTATGCGATTGATTTAAAATCAATAACCCAGGGTAAGGGATCTTTCAAAATGAATTTCTTACAATATGATGAGGTCCCGGCAAGGTTGAGTGAATCTTTGGTAAGTGAACTCAAGGCTGCTAAAGAAACAAAATAATCTGTTTCTGAATTTGGAACTTGTATCCGGATTTCAATCGAAAAGGGGTATTACTGCTTAAAGTAATACCCCTTTTCATGAGTAAAATTAATTTAAGATGCATATATATTTGTGATCTGCTGTTGTTATCTGGTAATTCAAAATGTAGCTCGTTAGAAGGAAATCTTTTGGTCATTGAAGAATAAAATAATAATTTATTTATACTCTGAAAGATGAACTGCAAGGAGGTGTGGTTAAAGGATGGGAAAGATTAAAGTTGGTATACCCAGGGCTTTTTTTTACTATATCTACTATCCGGCTTGGCGTACATATTTTGAGTCCTTGGGCTGCGAAGTTATTACCAGTCCTCCAACCACAAAAGAAATTATTGATTTGGGGGTCAAAGATGCTTTAGCTGAGGCCTGTGTTCCGGTAAAAATATTTTTTGGCCATGTCCAAAAAATTAAAGATAAGGTGGATTATCTGTTTATTCCCAGGGTTATGAGTATGAATGGGAAAACAATCTATTGTCCAAAATTCTTAGGACTGCCGGACATGATTCGTTCCGCAATTCCCAATTTGTCCAAACTAATTGATGTTACCATTGATTTGCGTAAAGATCCTTTGACATTACACAGGGCGGCAATAAACGTTGCTAAAGATATGGGCTATACGGCTTGGGAAGGTCTAAGGGCTTTGCATAAGGCTGCCCGTATCCACAGACATTATATGGCCCTATTATATAAAGGTGTTTTTCCTAACAAAGCTATTCAATATCTTTTTTCTGATAACCCTGACCAGAACGAATTGATAGATTACCATATTAACAAGAGGAGAGGAGTCAAGCAAACCCCCTTAAGATTGGCAATATTAGGTTATCCCTATACTGTTCACGACAGTTTTGTCAATGTAAATCTTTTCGGTAAATTAAGGGATATGGAAGTCGAAGTTGTAACAATGGAAATGATGAATCCTCAAATATTAAAAAAACAAAGAAATAAAACAGTTAAAAGGATTTTTTGGACTTTTAGTGAAATGGTAAGCAGAACAGCCTATCATTTTTTTGAAAACAACCAGGATATTGATGGGATTTTACATGTTACCGCGTTCGGCTGCGGTCCTGATTTTATGGTTGATAAATTAATGGAAATTGAAGCAAAAAATAAAAACAGCCAAGTGCCCTTTATGTCCTTATCTATTGATGAACATACTGGCGAGGCTGGAATAATGACCAGAATTGAAGCTTTTTGCGAGCTGGTCCGGAGAAGGAAAGAGGCAGTCGGATGAAAAAAGTAACTTTTCCGCATATGGGAACATCTGTTGGCGTGTTCAGCGATTTAATCCGGGATTTAGGAAATGAACCGGTTATTCCTCTCCGTCCCAATAAAAAAATTCTTGATCTGGGAGTGCGTTATGCCCCGGAATTTGCCTGTTTACCTTTTAAGGTCCTGCTGGGCTCTTACCTTGAGGCTGCAGAAAGAGGCGCAGAGATGGTAGTAACTTCCGGGGGCAGCGGGCCTTGCCGTGCCGGGCTTTATGGAGAAGTTTCCCAAAAAATATTGGACAGCATTGGAAAAGAAGTTGAAATAGTAGTTTTTGATTCAATTTTTCGCAATCCCTTTCAATTTATCCGTAAACTTAACTACATAAATAATGCCAAACTATCTTACTGGTCAATTGCCCAGCTTGTACGTTTTTACTGGCGCAAGCTTCAGGCTTTGGACAAGTTGGAACGCTGTAGTCAAAAAGTCCGGCCAAGAGCATTAAATAAAGATCTGACTTCGAAAGTATTTAAGCAGGGAATTGAATGGATATACCTGACCAAAAACTTAAAAGAAGTTGAAGAGGCTGAACACCAAGGCATTTCAGCCCTGGAAAAAATTCCGCAGGACCCGGACCGTCTGATCATCCGGATTGGTATTGTCGGAGAAATATATGTTTTATTGGAACCGGCGGTAAATCAGGAGATAGAAGAAATATTAGGTAACCTGGGGGCCGAGGTGGCTCGTTCTATTTATCTCTCGGGATGGGCGCATGACAACACATTAGGTCATAAAAAAGATTCCCTTCGTTATGCCAAGCCCTATTTGGGTACAGCTATTGGCGGACATGCACAAGAGGGAATTGGGCATACAATTGTGTATGCCCAAAATGGTTTTGACGGCGTTATCCAATTAGCCCCTTTTACCTGTATTCCTGAAATAGTTGTCAAAACAATACTGCCCCGGATTACCAAAGATTTTGGAATACCTGTTTTGACTTTTTTTCTGGATGAACAAACAGGTAAGGCCGGGATACAAACACGGTTGGAAGCTTTTACAGATATGCTGAAACGCAAAAAAATGCAGCCGCTAAAGGTCGTGGAAGGAGAAAAATATGCAAGGGTATCTGGGAATAGATGTAGGTAGTGTCAGTACTAACGTTGTAGTTTTAGATGTTAATAATAATGTTATTTCAAGCATTTATTTGCGAACTAACGGACAGCCTATTCAGGCAATTCAGGAAGGAATGCATATAGTTTACAATGAACTCGGGGCAAACTTTAAGATCCTCGGGGCAGGCGCTACGGGCAGCGGCCGCCAGCTGGCCGGAGCAATTGTGGGCGCAGATACTGTTAAGAATGAGATCACTGCCCATGCGGTAGCTGCACTTACTATGGTTCCTGATGTGCGAACGATCCTGGAAATAGGCGGCCAGGATTCCAAGATTATATTATTGCGCGACGGGGTAGTCACTGATTTTGCCATGAATTCTGTTTGTGCGGCCGGTACGGGTTCGTTCCTGGACCAGCAGGCTGCCAGATTAAAAACACCGATTGAGGAATTTGGCGAATTGGCTACCCGTTCTCAAAGTCAGGTACGGATTGCCGGCCGCTGTACAGTATTTGCCGAATCGGATATGATTCATAAACAACAGATGGGTTATTCTAAGGAAGATATTATACGGGGCCTTTGTGAAGCCCTTGTCCGTAATTATTTAAATAACGTCGGTAAAGGTAAAGAAATTTTGTCTAAAGTTGTTTTTCAAGGCGGGGTTGCCGCCAATAAAGGAATCAAACAGGCCTTTGAAAATGCTTTGGAAACTGAGGTTATTGTCCCGGAATATTATGATGTTATGGGTGCGGTAGGGGCGGCCTTATTGGCTAAAGAACAGGTTGCTTTGACCGGGTCAACAAAATTTAAGGGTTTCGACGTTATGGAGGAGACTTTTGTATGTAAAAGTTTTGATTGCAACGGTTGTGCAAATAATTGTGAGATTATTGTTATAAGTATGGGTAATGAAATAGTAGGACGCTGGGGCGGGCGTTGTGATAAATGGGAGATTTCCTAAAATAAAATGAAAAAAAGCAAATTTTTCTTCAATGCTGCAGGGAAAAATTAATAAACAGCGAAATTATAGAGCAATAATTAGCGAAAAATGTATATGGAGGAAGGAGTATGTTAGGAAACCGCAAATCTTCAGTTATGGTAGTTATCTTAATTATCATGCTTGGTTTAGTAGTAAGCGGCTGCAGTAATGCCGGAAATTTGCCGCAAAGTGAGATGAAAATAAGTTGGAACCCGGGGCCTGAACCAAGAACCTTAGATCCTCAAATGTCTAATAGTACTCCTGAATTAATCATAGAATTAAACCTGTTTGAAGGATTATTGCGTTTGGATAAGGATAATAATCCGCAAAATGCCCTGGCTGACAGTATTACCGTTACGCCGGATGGCCTGAACTATTCTGTTAAACTGAAAGATACCAAATGGAGTAATGGGGATCCCGTTACTGCTGAAGATTTTAAATTTGCCTGGATGCATGCTTTAGATCCTGAAGCTGCTTCAGAGTATGCCTATCAGTTATTTTATATTAAAAATGGTGAAGCCTATAATAATAAAAGCGCCAAGGCTGAAGATGTCGGAATTAAAGTTATTGACCCCAAGACCCTGGAAATAACCCTGGAAAGTCCAACACCTTACTTTAAATCCCTCCTGGCTTTTCCCACTTATTTTCCGGTGAATAAAAAGGTTGCGGAAGCCAATCAGGAGTGGAATCTTAAACCGGAAACATATGTCTCTAACGGACCATTTAAAATGCAGTCCTGGAGTCATAATGACAAAATGGTCCTTGTGCGGAATCCGAATTATTGGGATGCGGAAAACGTGAAAATTACTGAATTAACCTTCAACCTGGTTGAAGATGGCAAAGCAGCCTTAACTGCTTTTGAAGCAAACCAATTGGACGGGACTGATAATATTCCGTCCTCTGATATTGAGCGCTTAAAACAGGCTGGCACGTTAAAAGCAGCGCCCAGTTTATCAACTTACTATTATTGTTTTAATGTAACTAAAAAGCCGTTTGATAATCCAAAAGTCTGTCAGGCACTCTCTATGGCTATCGATCGTAAGGCCCTGATTGAAAATGTTGTCAAGGGAGGAGAAACTGCTGCCTTTGCTGTCGTCCCTGGTGGTATTCCTGATGAAACAGCCGGAAAGTCTTTCCGGGAAGCAGGGGGGGACTATTTTAAAGAAGATATGGCTTTGGCAAAACAATTATTGACAGATGCCGGATACCCGGAAGGAAATAGTTTTCCTGAGATAAGTATTCTCTATAATAACAGTGGCTCCAATCAAATACTTGCTCAGGCAATCCAGGATATGTGGCTTAAAAATTTAGGAATCAAGGTAAACCTGGTCGGCCAGGAAGCCCAGGTATATTTAGCCTCCATCCAAAATCAACAATATGATGCTGCCAAGATGGAGTGGGTTGGTGACTTCGTTGATCCCATGACCTTTTTGGATGTGTTTGTAACTAATAACGGCAATAACTTCCCCGGTTGGTCAAATTCAGATTATGACCAGGCTGTTGCCACTGCCAAAGAATCAGGCGATCAAAAAGTTCGAATGCAGGCAATGCATGCTGCCGAAAAAATTCTGATAACTGAAATGCCTTTAATGCCTATATATTTCAGTGTTAATAATTATGTAGTCAAAGACTATATTAAAGATCTCACCTTATCTCCATTCGGATTTTTTGACTTTAAGAATGCCGTTGTGGAGAAATAAGCCTAATACCTGAAATTAAGGGGTAAGTTTTCTAACTTACCCCTTTTTCACTATAGAAAGTATTCGGTCAGCATTTATGGTAAAGGAGAACATTTATGGTACGCTACTTGATAGGGCGGATTGCTTCAGCTCTTTTTGTAGTATGGTTTGTTATCACACTTACTTTCTTCCTGATGCATGCTATACCCGGGGGCCCGTTTTCTTCAGGAAAAGTTTTGCCGCCGGCTATCATGGACAATATTAACGAGAGATATCATCTTAATGATCCTTTGGTTAAGCAATACAGCGACTATTTTAAAAATATTGTACATTTTGACTTTGGCCCAACTTTCCGTTACCAAGGCCGGACAGTTAATGATTTGCTTTGGGAAGGACTGCCCAAAACTGCCGCTCTGGGGCTTTTGGCAACTATCCTGGCAATAGCCGGGGGTGTGGCAATGGGGATTACAGCCGCCCTCAGACAGAACAGAATGTTTGATTATCTTCTGACTTTTCTGGCGGTTTTAGGTGTTTCAGTGCCAAGTTTTGTCCTGGCTACCTTTTTGCAGTATTATTTAGGATACAAAATCCAGTGGTTTCCTCCGCTCGGCTGGGGGGAAATAAAGCACCTGATCCTGCCGGTGCTTGCCTTAAGTGCTTATCCAATTGCCCAGATTATGCGGCTGACACGCGCCGGTATGTTGGACGTCTTAAGCCAGGATTATATTTTGACAGCTAAAGCCAAAGGATTATCAGATCAGATAATAATTATCCGCCACGCTTTAAAAAACGCTGTTCTGCCTGTTCTAACTTTTCTGGGTCCCTTTTTTGCTTACATATTAACAGGTAATTTTGTTATCGAATACGTTTTTAATATCCCGGGTATCGGTCAGTTTTTTGTAAACGCTGTCACCAATCGGGATTACCCGGTTATCATGGGTACAACAATTTTGTATACAACTTTACTTGTGACTTTCAATCTGCTGGTAGATATAGTTTATACTGTTCTTGACCCGCGGATTAAACTTACGGAACGAAAGGGGGTCTGGTAATGGATATCCGGCCGGATTCCTTTTCTTCCTTACAGCAGGCTCCTGAAAATGAGCTTAGTAATGAAACACATATGACAATTGGCCAGAATACCTGGCGCTTATTCCTGAAAAATCATCTGGCAACGGCCGGACTTTTCATCCTGGTTTTAATAACTCTCTTTTCTCTCATCGGTCCATTATTTTCCCGTTTCGATTATTTTACCAATAACTTGAATACCACTAATTTATCCCCTAATTGGATCCATCCTTTTGGTACAGATGAACTGGGCCGGGATCTATTATCCAGAATAATGTACGGCACCCGGATTTCCTTACTGATTGGTTTTGGCTCTGTCCTGATCAATTTAACCATCGGAATTTTTTATGGCGGGATATCCGGTTATTTAGGAGGAAGAATTGATAATATTATGCAGCGTATTATTGATATAATTTTCTGTATACCGGATTTACTTTATATTATTTTATTAATGGTTACTTTCGGGGCCGGTTTGCAAAATATTTTTATTGTCTTAGGTCTGATCAACTGGGTTCCGATGGCCCGTACTGTCAGAGGTCAAATACTAACTTTACGTGAACAGGAATTTATTCTGGCTGCCCGGACATTAGGAGCAAGCAAAAGAAGGATCCTCCTTAAACACTTGTTTCCTAACATGATAGGACCAATAATTATTGTCGCTGCTTTACAAATTCCAACTGCAATCTTTATGGAAGCCTTTCTCAGTTTCATTGGCTTAGGTATCCAGTCTCCCTTGGTAAGTCTTGGTTCATTAACAGCAAATGGCAGAATGAATATTCCTTCTTATCCCTTTGCCTTAATTTTTCCTTCTATTACTCTCGCGCTCTTGATATTAGCATTTAACTTTGTCGGGGACGGGCTCAGAGATGCCTTTGATCCGAAAATGCCTAAGTAAGGAGAAGTGGACTGTGGATCATTTATTGGAGATTGAGAACTTAAGTATTTCTTTTTTTACATATAACGGGGAGGTCAGGGCAGTATCCGGTATCACTTTCCATGTTAAGGAAGGGGAAGCTTTGGGTATTGTCGGCGAATCAGGATGCGGGAAATCTGTTACTGTCAAAGCGATAATGGGCCTTATCCCCAAACCTTCCGGAAGAATTATATCCGGAAAAATTAATTTTATGGGGAATAATTTACTTAATTTTTCCGAAAAAAAAATGAATGAAATACGCGGCAAATCAATAAGTATGATCTTTCAGGATCCAATGACTTCCTTAAATCCTGTATTATCAATTGGTTTGCAGATGAGCGAGGTTTTGCAAAGACATAAGGGCCTGAGTAAACGGGAAGCTCTCCTGCTCAGTAAACAATCCCTGGACTTAGTTGGTATTCCTAATGCGCAACACTGCCTGAAACAATATCCTCATGAATTATCCGGCGGTATGCGGCAACGGGTTATGATTTCCATGGCTTTGCTCTGTAAACCCAAATTATTGATTGCTGATGAACCAACTACTGCTTTGGATGTAACTATTCAGGCTCAAATTATAGAACTGTTCAGAAGCTTGAAACAAAAGATCAGCACTTCAATAATATTAATCACTCATAATCTTGGGGTAGCAGCCGGGTTTTGCTCCCGTATTATTGTTATGTATGGCGGAAAAATTGTAGAAAGCGGTCAAACAAAAGATATTTTCAAATTTCCGCAACATCCATATACTTGGGGATTGTTAAAAAGCCTGCCTCGTCTGGACAATCCAAGGAAGACCAGACTAATTTCTATTCCCGGGACACCTCCGAATTTATCAGATCAGATTAAAGGATGTGAATTTGCTGCCCGTTGTCCTTACGCGATGAAGATTTGTATTGAACAACCACCGTTGTTTACAGAAATAAATCCTGGTCATCAAGCAGCATGCTGGCTCCTCCATCCTCTTGCCCTCAAACAATTGCGAAAATAAGGAGAAGGCATAATGAAAAGGGAAATAATTTTAGAGGTTAAAGACTTGGTTAAATACTTTTCTCTGGGAAGAAATGTTTTTCTGGGACAAGAAAAAATAGTCCGGGCTGTGAACGGTATTTCTTTTCAATTGTATCAGGGTGAAACCCTCGGCTTAGTAGGGGAAAGCGGCTGTGGCAAATCGACTCTTTGCCGGACAATTATGCGTTTATGCGAACCAACCTCCGGCGAAGTCATATATGAGGGGAAAAATATCTTCAGTTTAAATAACAAAAAAATATTGGCAGTACGCCGGGATATCCAAATGGTTTTCCAGGATCCTTATGCTTCTCTAAATCCGCGAATGACAATTGACGATATAATTGGTGAGGGTTTGGAAATTCACAACCTGGCCTTTGGGAAAAAAAGAAAGGAACGCATCTGTGAATTATTGGAGACTGTGGGGCTTAATCCTGGTTATGCCAACCGCTTTCCCCATGAGTTCTCGAGTGGACAACGTCAGCGTATCGGAATTGCCCGTTGTTTGGCAGTTAATCCCAAATTGATTATCTGTGATGAACCTATTTCCGCCCTGGATGTCTCAATCCAAGCCCAAATAATAAATATGTTGGAAGAATTACAGGCAAAATACGGGTTAACCTACTTGTTTATTACCCATGATCTTTCTGTTGTAAAGCATCTATGCCATCGGGTTGCAGTCATGTATTTCGGACGAATTGTTGAGCTTGCGGATAATTTTTCCCTGTATGAGGACCCTTTGCACCCCTACACACAAGCCTTATTGTCCTCGATTCCGAATCCTGATCCTGATGTCGAGGTTCCTGCTCACCGTTTTAGGCTTCCGGGAAAGATGCCTGATCCTATGGATCCCCCGTCCGGATGTTATTTTCATCCGCGCTGCCCTGAAATGCAGAAAGTATGTATTCAGAGTAATCCTGAACTCATTGAACGAAGAAAAGGTCATTGGGCGGCCTGTCATCTTATTGAGCAATTAAGATAGAAAAATCCGTACAATTATTAAATATGAAATGTCAGAATTCTACAATTTATTTCCATATATATGGGAAATAACCTCTTGTCACCTTTTAATAATAATAATAGAATTTTACAGAAGATGTTATAGGAGGAATCAGGATGGAAATTATACTTCTGAAACGAATTGAGGGATTGCGTAAAAAACTTAATTATATTGGCGCAACCCGGAATTTAATTGACCCTGAGGTTATTAAAGTAAGCCAACAGTTAGATCAATTG
>DATMXV010000273.1:0-2356 GCA_035561335.1 Desulfitobacteriaceae bacterium | reverse complement strand
GAATTAGTGAATTAAATGAGAACCTGAATTCTCTTGTTGCTGAAGACCAGATTTTAGAAGATATGCTCAAGAGCCTGGGTATTGAAGGAGTTTTTATTATAGTTGAAAATGCTCAAATAGGTTGCCTGAGAAAAGCTGGGGGAAGATTCCGGGAAAAGCAAAATGAGCAAACTGAACTGGAGGATTTTTTCCATAATAATCAAAGGCTTGAGATGGAACCCAGGATGCTCCCGGATGATTTTCCGGCAGCGATTTATATTCCTTTTGTTTCCCATGATTCTACCTGTGGAATATTTTTTGGTCATCGTACTTCGCGCATTAAATTTGTCCAATCAGAATTAACTTTTCTCACCTTGCTTGCCGGTCAACTGGCTCATCGCCTGATAATGGCGTTTATTATCAGAGAATTGAATAAGGAAAGTAAATTTGTTACTAATATTAACAGGAAATTAACCAAGGAAAACCTGTTACTTTCTAAAAATTTCCAGAACTCACATCGCAGGATTCTGGAACTTCAATCAATAACCAACACGTTGGTTAAAAACTTTGAGCAAGAGAGGAAGCTCATAGTCAGGGAGATATACAATGGCCCTTTGCATTCCGGTTTGGACTTATGCCGCTGGACGAAATACCTTAAGGAAGAATCCCTGCCTAATAACAAAAAGCAGGAGGTAATTAATCATATACAGGACCTGGTTGAGGATGTTAATCATGAACTTCATTTAATAGCCGACGAATTGCATCCCCCGACTTTGGCTGATTTAGGATTGCTTACTGCCTTAGAATTGCTGTGCCAGGAGATAATGCTGAAGGAACAGAGCCTGATCTCTCTGAAAACAAGTGGGATTAGCATTGAAGACCGTTTTAAGGAAGAAGTAGAAATAACAGCTTACCGTTTTTTACAGGAAGGGATTATGAATTCGATCCGGCACTCCGGGACTAATAGGCAGAGAGTTTACATTGAACTGAACGAATCCGGGCTTGAATTAAAGGTAAGTGACTTAGGGCGGGGTTTTGACGTCAGTCAGATGGAAGAATGGTTGTTAAAAGGAACTCATTTCGGCATAGCTGAAATGAAAGAACGAATCGAGAGTCTGAGTGGTAAACTTGAGATTAATTCAGTAATCCACAAAGGAACAACCATCAAAGCTACTATCCCGGTATTAAGCTTGGGGTAACAATTGATCATTATTAAAGAAATTAACTTACCAAAGGCTGTGACCTTTAGCCTTTGGGGAAACTGAAATAGAAGGTCGCTCCTTTGTTGACTTGGCCTTTCATCCAGGCGAGGCCCTGATGCCTGTGCAAAATTTTTTGTACAATCGTCAAGCCGACACCGGTACCATCGAATTCGTTTTGTGAATGAAGCCTTTGAAAGATATTGAATAATCTCGAGGCATAGCGCATATCAAAACCGACACCATTATCTTTAACCGAAATAAGGAATTCAGTTTCATTTTCTTTGGAGGCAACTTCGATCGAGGCCTCCTTTTTATTGCGGGTATATTTTAGAGCATTGCTGAGGATGTTCATGACGAGTAGTTTGATCATAACGGGATCACCCTGGATTGTGGGGAGCTGTTTAAGTGTAAAACGTATTTTCCGCTGAGGTTCAAGTTTAAGCATTTCCTCATACACTTCCCGGAATAATTGTCTTAAATCAATGGGTTTGATATTCATGGGCATTTCGCTCATGCGGGAGAGTTCAAGTAAATGATTGACGATTTCAATGATTTCTTTTGATTTATCCTGAATATTTTCCAGTAATTCCAGTCCTCCTGCATCCAGTTTAGGAGCGTAATCCAAGGCCAGGTATTCTGTGAGCTTGCGCAGGGACAGGAGCGGCGCCCGTAAATCATGGGCAACAGTATAACAAAAACTATCCAGATCCTGGTTCGCTTTTAACAAAGATTCCTGCTGTCTTTTGAGTTTGATATGGGTATGAACACGGGCCAGCAATTCCGAGATGTTAAAAGGTTTAACAACATAATCCTGGGCGCCCAAGGCAAATCCCTTTTCGATGCTTTCAGCATCATCGCTGGAGGTTAAGAAAATGATCGGGATATTCTGATAATCACTTTCGTTCTTAATAATCCGGCAAATTTCAAAGCCATCCATCTCCGGCATATAGACATCCAACAGGATGAGATCAGGCAGATGCTGTTCAAGCAGTTTAAAAGCGGAGCTTCCTTTGGTGGCAACCCGGACGCGAAAATTGCTGTCACGCAAAACTGTTACAACTGCTTCGATGTGCTCCGGGGTATCATCCACCAGGAGGACTTCAGGTTGGTTTGTTCGTTGGTTGTAAGCCAAAGTGACCCACTCCATATGTAATCTAACATCTAAATTGTAAAGG
>DATMXV010000272.1:0-7977 GCA_035561335.1 Desulfitobacteriaceae bacterium | reverse complement strand
GGCTAAATCTATACTATTATCCAGATAGACATCCTGGACAGCCTGGACTAATTCAATTCCTTCAGCCACCGGTTTCTGGAAGGCCTTTCTGCCCAGGATCAGTCCCATGCCGCCTGCCCTTTTATTAATGACAGCCGTTTTGACAGCTTGCTGCAAATCATTCTTACCCGAAGCACCGCCTGAATTAATCAGGCCAATACGCCCCATGTAACAATTTGCGACCTGATAACGGGTCAGATCAATCAGATGGTCAGAAGTCAGTTTCTCGTAAACAAGCGGGCTTGTTTTGCCGAAATTTACGGCTGGATAGCCACCGTTATTTTCAGGCTGTTTTTGTTTGATAATATCGGCTTGAATAGTCACACCCAAATGGTTGGCCTGCCCTGTTAAATCTGCCGAGGCTTCATAGCTTACCTTATCTTTTTTGAAACCGTTATTGCGCAAATAACACCAAAGCACAGTAAACATCCCTAATTCATGGGCCCGTTGGAAAGCTGCGCTTATTTCTTCAATTTGCCGGTCTGATTCCGGGGAACCAAAATAGATTGTAGCGCCGATTCCCGCGGCACCCATTTCAAAACCTTGTTCTACCGAGGCAAACAGCCTTTGGTCATAAGTATTAGGATAGGAAAGCAGTTCATTATGATTAATTTTAAGAATAAACGGAATCTTATGGGTATATTTCCGTGATACCGCTCCCAGGACTCCCAAGGTTGAAGTAACTGCATTACATCCGGCCTCAATCGCCAGCTTAACAATATTCTCCGGATCAAAGTAAATAGGGTTGGGAGCAAAAGAAGCAGCTGCCGAGTGTTCCACTCCCTGATCAACCGGTAAAATGGAAAGATAACCGGTACCGGCTAAACGCCCATGATTATAAAGCGCCGCCAAATTCCTTAAAACACTGTTGTTTCTATCTGAAATACTAAATATCCGATCTATAAAATCCGGTCCTGGAATATGAAGAAGCTCTTTTGGAATAGTTATACATTTATGGTCTAATAATTCCCGGGCTTCATCGCCTAAAATCGAAGCGATTTTGTTATTCATTACTTTCACTCCTCCAGTAGTATTTTACAATGAACATTGTATCATTGATCAGTACTTGTATCAATATATGGGCGAAGAGTTAAGTCCTGGTCAACTTATCAGATACTGATTTCAGCTTTAAGGCCAGCGGAATATCTGCAGGAGCATAGTCAAACAAGTCCAGTTCGTCGTAACCAACCCACCTGATCCGGCTGTGTACTTTCAGGATAAACTCACCGGAAATCCACTTGCACAAGTAAGCCATTAATTTAATTTGTCCTTTATCAGATGTATATATACTTTGGTCAAAATATTCCAGGACTTCTATTTCAACATTAAATTCTTCCCGGATTTCGCGTTTCAGGCATTCCTCAGGAGTCTCTCCCGGTTCAATTTTCCCGCCGGGGAACTCCCATTTACCTGCCAATCTGTCATCAAGCGGCCTTTGCGCAATCAGTACCTTATTATCCCTGGAAATAATGGAGGCAGTTACTTCAATCATAATAATATTTGCCCTCCCTGGACAACCATGGTCTGCCAGCCCGCGGCCGCAGCCATCTGCGCTAAATTATCATCTGCGGTTTCCAAAATTACCTGTCCGGGAAATAAAAGGTTACTGAGATACCTGATAACTTCTTCCCAAAATCCTTGTTCCTCATTTATTTCCCGCACAGAAAAAAATAACGGCAGTTTTATATTATCATCAAAAACCAACTGGAAAATAGCCATACGGCAAGCCAAATAAGTCCGTTCCGGATGTAACAGATGTCTCGCTATTTTATCCTGCCTGAATTTTTCAGTTTGCAATGAGGAAAAAATCTTTTCGTAAATTCGTTCTGTTTCGGCGATAAGTACCTTTCCATACCTGTCCTGCCATTCCTGCCATGAGGTTTCCAATAAGACCTGAGCATCATCTACTGCTCTCTGCAAGTCTTCAAAAGCTGTTAAGCGTTCCTTAATTGTCTCTATCTTTTTCTCCAGGACAGACAACTCCGGAAATTCCCGGTTGTCGTGAAGACGCTGTTCCGCATCCTCCTGAAGCCGGCAATTTTCCAACTGCTCTTCCTGCCAGGCCGCCAGATTTGCCGCTCTTTCATCATCAGAAAAATGCATTTCACGTTCCAAATCAGCCAAAGGTTCCAAATTTCGGACGAGATACTCCATATCCCGATTGCCCAGCATATTATAAAACCTCTGCGAAAATTGCTCGGCCTCCTTCTCTGTTTCGTCTTTAGCCCGTAATTGGCTTGCCGCCTTCATCACAACAGCCAGGACTTCTTCTCTGTTTGCGGCAGTTGTCTCCCAATCACCCAGTTTTTCCCGCAGTTGTTCTGCACATACTGCCATTTTATTTTCTTCATTCCGCCGCTGTTCCTGATCAAGTTTTAATTCATCAAGCCATACAGCCAGTAAAGATTTCTTCTGACAATAATCTTCCCAGCCATTCAGCCAAGCCGGAAAATCTGCTGCCTGAACTGCTTCAAAAGCTTGTTTTAAGATTTGATTCCGGGAATTTACTATGTCATACAGTTCTTCTTCCACCCCTATTTTTTCCTGAAGCAGTGCCAATTTCATTTTCAATCTGTCCACAATCTTCTGTTGTTCCCGAAATTCGTTAATTTTCCGCATAAATTCCCGGTAACTCGAGACATTATAATATTTATAAAACCGGCTAAGACGATAAGAAAGCCTTTCAGTAATACTTTTCCGGCCAACCCTTTCCTGTAAAACCTTGTCAATAAAACCGGCAATTTTAGAGCTTTTCCAAAGTTCCAAATACATCTCTCTCTGCTTAAACCTATTTTTATCAGTAACCGTTACTCCGGTTAACAGTTCAAAATCCCGGAGATTTATAATCTCTTCTGTATATTTTTTCTGAGTTTCGTGAAGTTTTCTTTTTGTTACAGCAAGTTGAGCCAGTTCCTGCTGGGCTAAAAGCCTTTCTTCTTCTGCCCGCCGTAAAAACTCACCCCCGTTTTCCGGCAATTCCTTATAGTTGGAATTATGCAGAAAATTTTGCAAATCAGTTATTTCTTCTTCCCGCCGCCTGATTTTTTCAGCTGAAGTTTCAACTTTTTCCTGAAGAAAAGCCCACTCCAGACATTCTTCGCGCAGGCCCTCAATTATAGTCCAATCAATTTGTGATTCATGGGTAAGTTTATTTAAATTTACAGCTAATTCCCGGCATTTTTCTTCCAACCGGTTCATCTCACCCTGCAGCCACCGTAAATCCCGATAGTCAGGATTTTGGGAGAGCAAAGCAAGGCGCTGCCGGATATTTTGCGTTAGGGTGATTTTCTCAGCCGTTATCTTCTTTTTTTCCTGTAAATTTTTAATTTCTATCAGAAGCCGGCGGTCTTCCTCCTGCCGGCGATGCGCCGCCTCCCATTCGGAACGTAAAGTATCATACTCAGCCCTAACCGGCATCATGCTTTTCTTTTGTTCTTCCAACCTTTTTTGGGCTCCGGCCAAAGAAGCCCGTACTTTGGTAAATGAAAACCTCTCATCTCCTCCTTGCCGGATATTTTGCAGACGCAGGAGAAAAATATTTTTTGCTTTTCTTTCCGGCCATTCCACAAAACCTCCCTGGCGAAAAGCGTTAAATTCTGTCAGCCATAAATATTTTCCCAGGGAGATATTTTCCGGTATGAGTACCGGCCGACCGGTTTTTTTATCGACGATCACCAGATCTGCAGTTTGTTCCGGGTCCGGGTCCTTCCGGAAAAATCTGCTCACATGATAGTCTGTACCTTTTCCTGTCAGCCATATCTCCACTGAACCGTTACTATTCAGATCTTTCAGGGATAACTGTGTCTTTTGGCCATAAAATATTTCCAGGATTAAGCTGCTGATTATTCTGTAAGAATTTTTATCCATAGAAAAAAACAAAACCGGTCCTACCGGAAATATCAAGTCGATATCTTCCAGTCCTGACAGATTACTGACCCTGATTCTTTCAATTTTCATCTTCTTCCCAACCCTGTCCTATTGCCGCCAGCCCGACTTTCCGCACCATTTCCCAATATTTGTATGTCTCAGTGTTTGCTGCCTCAACAAGACGCTCTTGTATTTTATCGCTGAATACTTGGGGCAGAATAGAATAAGCAACCCTCTTTGCTGCTGATAATTCAACTAAGGAGACGACATCCTCTCCATTTGGAGCCGGCATATCTTCGGTAATTTTTTCAGCCAGGCTTTCCAAATCGGCTTGCAGCGGCAATACTTTTTCCATATAACGGCGCTGGGCCAGCTCCCGGTATTCAAACTGACATGATTCTTTTCCAATCTCCCCTAACAGCACCCCATGCGGCCCTTTTTGCTGCAAACTTCTGACTTCAGGAGATCCACAATCGGCCCAAAACGTTTCCCCTGCTTTCTGAATCCCGTTCCAGACCTCCTTATGACCCAAAGCCAGATATGTCAAACCACTTGAAGCAATCTGTTCAAGCGTGAGCGGAATAAGTCCCGCAGTATTTTGTCCGGAGTCCACCTCTGCGTGCAGGAGCATAAACCGGAATTTTTCGTCCCTCTCAACCTCAAAGCCGTCAAGGAAAGAACTCTCCTGACTATAAGCCGTCCATCCCGCCCCATAAACAATTGCTTGCAGAGAAGGGATTTCCACATAACTGATACTCCCTGAGAATATATGGACATTAGGAGGCCAGACAACCAGGCGGTAAGCTGATGTAATAACCAACGGGTCTTTTGCTCCCGGAGTAATAAAAATCCTTACCCCATCCAACTTGGCAAAGGATTCAGCTACCCTGGCCACAGTCTCTTTCCTTACATATTCTTGTTCAAACAAATTACCTGTCAGGAAAAGAAAATCTACTTTTTCCGTCAAACAAAGCGAAAGAACAGCTTCAAATGTCTGCCACAAATCCTGATTACGCAGTTTCTGCCATTCCGGCGGTCCCTCCCAGGAAGGACTGTCAAAGCGAAATCCTGCACAATGCAAAAATCGTACAGCTGAAGCCATTTATTTCACCTCTCATACATCCCAATACATGCCGGTACCGTTCTTCTTCCATTTCAATATACCCTCATATGTTAAGCCAACTTTTTGGATCAGTCTGCTTACAGCTTCATTTTCCAGGATACCTTTGCTGATTATTTCTCCCAGTTGTTCCTCCGGAACAGGTTCGGCCATAAAGTAACCTTGAACGTTAGCACTTTTTTCTTTGATAAAATAGTCCAGCTGTTCCTTATTTTCCACACCTTCGGCAATCATTTCGATATTCAGCTCATGAACCAGGGAAATAAGCGATTTAGCTATCGTCCCGGTAGTATTATCCTGACCGATTTCATCTATAAATATCTTGTCTATTTTCACCATATTAACCGGCAGTTTTTTTAATTGAGCCAAAGAAAGATTTCCTGTCCCAAAATTATCCAGGACTATTCTGACTCCGGCAGCCTGCAAATTCTTTAATATGCCGGCCACCGCTTCAAAATCATTCTGGAAATTACTTTCGGTAATTTCCAGCTCCAGACTTGCAGCTTCTATTCCTGAATTATGCAGGGCATTTATTACCGTTTCGTAAAATCCTTTTTGTTTAAGCTCTTTCGCTGAGATATTTACAGAAATATTTAACCTGGAGCTGTATTCTTTGTTAATCCTGGCATATATCTTACATGCAGTATCGATAACCCATTTCCCAATCGGTACTATCAGACCTGTTTCTTCGGCAACAGGAATAAACTCGGCGGGCATAACCAAGCCAACCTCAGGATTATTCCAGCGTATCAAGGCTTCCAGGCCGCGGAGCCGTCTGGTCCTCGCCTCATATTGCGGTTGATAGTATAAGACAAACTCATTATTTTTCATAGCATTCTTAAGCATTTCTTCCAGCCTGCTTTTTCTTTCAAACATCTCTTTAATCTGATTATTAAAGAAAAAGCAACCGTTTTTCCCTTTTTCCTTAGCTTTTGCCAAAGCTAAGTCAGCATTAACGATAATATCTTCAGCTGTAACCCCATCATCAGGAAATACGGCTATCCCTTTACTGAGAGTTATCCTGACAGGGTTCGCCTGAATATAAAATGCTTCTTCCAAGGCTGTATTTATACGCTCAATAATCGGAAACAATTCAGCAGTATGCCTGATATTCAAAAATAAAAGCATGTACTTGTCTTCATGAAACCTGGCAGCAGTATCTGAATCGCGGATGCAGGAAACCAATCTTCGGGAAACATCTATCAATAATTTATTACCGGCCTCATCTCCCGAGGCACTGTTTACTTTTTTAAATTCATCTATATCCATAATAAATACTGCTACTTTTGTATGATTCCTCCTGGAAATTGAAATCGCAGTATTCAGCCTGTCCAAAAACAAAGCCTTGTTCGGCAAATTCGTTAACGAATCCCGGTATGCCAGGACCATCATTCTTTGCTCTCTTTGTTTGCGAATTGTTATATCATGATATACACCCATAATCCCAAATATCTCTTTTTGGGCATTGGCGATCGGTGTAAATGTCACAAGATAATAGCTTGGTCTGTCACCCTTTTGCTTAACCTCATACTCAAAATGATAGGATTGTCCTGCTTTGGTAATTTGCTCTAAAGCAGCTTTCCATTGCAGTCCAATATTCTCCATGCCTGGAATATGGGTTATTTCTTTTCCGGTAATTTGGTCTTCAGTCTTTCCGGTCATTTGACAAAACCTGGTATTGGCCAGGGTAATGATTCCTTTCAAATTGCAACTGAAAATCGGGTCTTCCAAATTATTGACAAGTACCCGGTAATATTTTTCGCTTATTTCCAGAAATTTTTCACTGGCCAGGACTTGCTCGAGTTTCAGCTGCAATTGTTCTTTAGAAGCTATCTGCTGCCAGAGTTTTTTTTCCAGATCGGCGATTTTGTCATAAAGGTGTTCCAGTTTATTGTACGCAATGCTATCGCTCTGCTTATCCATCTTAAAGTTCTTCTCCACCTTTTTACAATCCTTATTAATAATATCGGTTACTCTTCCTCATTACTTGAGTTGAAGATTTACGGCATAACCGCTATTGACCGGAATTTTTTTTTGAGATACTATTATGCCCGTGAGACATAGGGGGGTTTTCAGTGCTGAAAATAAATATCCTCTCGGAAAATCGGGCCGGTCGAAAAGAAATACTTGCGGAGCACGGGCTGTCCATACTCGTTGAATATAACGGCTTTAAAGTTTTATTCGATGCAGGGCAAAAGGATGTCTTTTCCTTAAACGC
Organism: Desulfitobacteriaceae bacterium; assembly: GCA_035561335.1. Taxonomy (GTDB): domain Bacteria; phylum Bacillota; class Desulfitobacteriia; order Desulfitobacteriales; family Desulfitobacteriaceae; genus UBA2264. The sequence continues at coordinate 733 of DATMXV010000272.1, read as the reverse complement.
CCAAACAGATGACATAGACCTTGCAGCTGTTGATGCCCTGGTAATAAGCCACGGGCATTATGACCATGCAGGAGGCGTCCCTGAATTCTGCCGTTTAAACAAAAAAGCCCCGATTTACATCCATCCGGATGCTTTTTGTGAAAGATATATTGCCAGGCATAGCCGGCCGGCCGGTGGTTGTATAGGTGTGCCCTGGCTTGCTGAAGATTCTTTCAGGAAGAGAATGGTTTTTGTCAGGGAACCAACAACAATTCACAGTAATATTACACTTTCAGGCGAAGTCCGAAAAGACCCTGCCCAAAAAAAGATAGCTACCGGCTTAATTAAAAAGAAAGCTGACGGTGACTATGAGAAAGACCCTGTGTTAGACGAGCAGTTTATGCTGGTCCAAGGAAGAGAAGGAATATACCTTGTTATCAGCTGCAGCCATCCGGGCATAATGAATTGTTTGTCATATGCCAATAAATTAGCTTCCGGAGCGCAGATTTACGGGGTTATCGGAGGCTTGCATCTTGAGAGATATAATGATGAACAAATTTACCGTCTTGTTGCCGATTTTAAATCGGCAGGTGTTAAGAAAATTATTCCCTTGCACTGTACAAGGATTATGGCAAGCTATCTTTTTAAAAATAAATTTGGCGATAATTGTATTTTACTAAACTCAGGTGACGAATTTATTCTGGAGAATTAAATACTACATTTGCTATTCACTTGACGCTAAAACTACACGCCA
>DATMXV010000271.1:0-8377 GCA_035561335.1 Desulfitobacteriaceae bacterium | reverse complement strand
TAATTAGTTCCACTTTTTCCAATGGATTCTTTTTAAGAAAAACGACCGGATCCAAAAAGAACCGGTCAAATAGGGCTTTAGAGACTGACAGGGTAATAAATCCTGTTTCTTTTTTATGTTTATAGCATTACAAATCACTGTCTCAATTTCATCGATTGATTAGACCAAGGTTATTTAGTTCTCCATCCAATAGATAGTTTCGTGTTTGCGCGGGGGTACAGGAGGTGTTTGGTCGGGAAAACCAATGGGAATAGCGGCTACCAGGTGGGCGTTATCCTGCCGGCCCAGGTAAGTAAGGATTTCATCCTCTACCCAGAGGGGGCCTGTCATCCAGCATGCCCCTAATCCTTCGATATGTGCTGCAAGTAATAGGTTTTGAATGGCTGCAGCACAACTTTGATTAGCTCCCTCCTGGTATTGAGCAACAGATACCCGGTTGGAAAGTACCAGGATTATGGCAGGGGCTCCCCCCATGTTCTGGAAAAAGCCGGCGGTAAATTTTTGCATTTTTTCTTTAAAAAGTTCTTTAAGACGCGGAGTAATTCCCTTGATGGATTTGCCCAGGATACTCGCTATCTGATCCCGGGCGTTACCTGTAAAAACGTAGAAATTCCATGGTTGAGTATTCATGGCTGAAGGGGCCCACATTCCTGTTTTGATGATCTTTTCCAGGACTTCTTTTGGGACAGGGTCAGGCTTAAATCTACGGATGCTGCGCCGTTCCTGAATAGCTTTATAAAGCTCACACATAATTATCCTCCCTTAAAATAATATCAAAAATATACTTAAACTTTTATACCGTAAATTCTATCTTTGTCTTTTAACCAGAAAGATTATCAATAGCTATTAAAGCTGCCCCTAAAGCCCCTGTCAACTGAGGCTGGTCAGGAATACACAAGGGGAAACCGATCTTCTCTTCAAGAGCTTTGGCCACACCGATATTTTTGGCGACGCCACCGGTTAAAACAACATTTCCTTTTTTAAGTTTTATTTGGGGCGCCATTTTTGTTCTCAGCAGGGCGTATACGCGTTCTGCCACCGCTCTATTCAGGCCGGCAATAATATTGTTTACAGGCGTACCTTCCGCTATCCTGGAGACTACCTCGCTCTCAGCGAATACTGTACAGGTACTGCTGATAATCGCCGGTTCTTCAGCCTCAAGGGATAATTTTCCCCAATCATTAAGGCCAACGTTAAGAACATCTGCCATAACAGCCAGGAACCGTCCTGTACCGGCAGCGCACTTGTCATTCATGGCAAAATCCTGGACTTCACCATGTGGTCCCAGGCGAATAACCTTGCTGTCCTGTCCCCCTATGTCGATAATATAGGAAACTTCCGGAAATAAATGTCTTACCCCTCTGGCATGACAGGTAATCTCTGTTACCTGTTTATCCTTAAACGGTACGCTTACTCTTCCGTATCCTGTAGCAACCACATAATTAAGCTGGTCCTGAGTCAGTTGGGCTTTTTCCAATGCTATATCCAGAACTTTCTGAGCTACTCCGCTTCCGGTTCCGGTTAAAATCACGGCATGGGAAAGTACGTTACCCTCTGAGGATAATATTACTGCTTTACTGGTCATAGAGCCGATATCTATACCCGCCACGTACATCCCTATTTCCCCCTAATCTTCCGAGTTTGTCGGAAGCTAACCATATATTTGAGACTTTTAAAATGGACTGAATTTGTGAAATCCAGTCCATAGATCTCTATATTACTTGTACTCGTAGAAGCCTTTGCCCACCTTTTTACCGAGCCAACCAGCTTTAACATATTTACGTAACAACGGGCATGGACGATATTTGGAATCACCAAATCCGGCATAGAGTACTTCCATAATAGCCAGACAAGTATCAAGTCCGATAAAGTCAGCTAATTGGATGGGACCCATTGGATGGTTCATACCTAATTTCATTACATTATCAACAGCTTCAGGAGTGGCTACGCCTTCAAAAACAGTGTAGATTGCTTCATTAAGCATAGGCATCAGGACACGGTTGGAGATAAAGCCCGGGAAATCATTAACTTCAACAGGTATTTTCTCCATTTTGATGCTCATGTCTTCAATGATTTTATATACCTCATCTGTAGTGGCCAAGCCGCGGATAATCTCCACAAGTTTCATTACCGGAACAGGATTCATGAAGTGCATACCGATAAATTTCGCCGGGTTCTTGGTAAAGGCAGCAATTTCAGTAATCGGAAGCGAAGATGTGTTAGTAGCCAAGATACAATGTTCAGGAACAATATTGTCAAGAGTTTGGAAAATTTGAGCTTTGATTTGCATGTTTTCGATTGCAGCCTCGATGACTAAATCTACATCTTTAGCGTCTTCAAGACTTACTGAAGACTTGATGCGGCCTAAAATCGCGGCCTTTTGCTCCGCTGTCATTTTACCTTTGGAAACATTGCGCTCCAGGTTGCCGCTAATTATGCCTAAACCCCTGTCGACGAATTCTTGTTTGATATCATTCAGGATTACATCCAGACCTGCCTGGGCTGCTACCTGGGCAATTCCTCCGCCCATTTGACCCGCGCCAACAACTAATACTTTTTTAATTTCCATTGTAATTCCCTCCTGTAATTCCTCCAAAATCCTAAATTTCAATAAGATCTTGATTATTCAACACTGATCATCAAAGCATCACCTTGTGCTGCACCGCTGCAGATACAAGCAATACCTTTACCGCCGCCGCGACGTCTCAGTTCATACATCAGAGTCATAACGATCCTTGCTCCGCTGGCCCCGATCGGATGACCAAAAGCAATCGCCCCACCGTTAACATTAACTTTCTTGGGATCCCAACCGGTTATTTTTCCGCTTACCAGAGAAACAGCTGCAAAAGCTTCATTAGCTTCAATCAGATCAATATCAGCAAAGGTCATGTTCAGCTTTTTCAGGAGTTTCATCGCTGATAAACCGGGAACGGTAGGAATATACTTCGCCTCTTGAGATACCATAGCATATCCTAAAATAGTTGCTAATGGTTTAAGTCCCAATTCTTTGGCTTTTGTTTCTGACATTAATACTAAAGCGCCGGCGCCGTCATTAACTCCGGGTGCATTTCCTGCTGTAACAGTACCGTCTTTAATAAAGATCGGCGGCAGTTTTGCCAAGCCTTCTGCTGTAGTATCAGGGCGGGGTCCTTCATCAGTGTCGATAATTTTGGGGTCACCTTTTTTCTGAGGAATTGCTACAGGAACTATTTCTTCTTTTAATCTTCCGGCCTTCATAGCGTCAACAGCCAGCATTTGGCTGCGTAATGCCCAGTCATCCTGTTCTTCTCTGCTAATTCCGTATTCCTTGGCTACTTCACTGCCATGGATAGCCATGTGGCGATCATAGAAAGCGCACCATAAACCGTCATGGACACATAAGTCTATAAATTTAGTGTCATTCATGCGCAGGCCTTTACGGGCTCCAGCGTCAACATAGTAAGGAGCATTGCTCATACTTTCCATGCCGCCGGCTACAATAATGTCACTATCTCCGCATCTGATTGCCTGGTCGCCTAAGGCTATTGTGATTATCCCGGAAGAACAGACTTTATTGACTGTAATGGACGGTACTTCCCAGGGAAGGCCGGCCTTACGGGTAGCTTGTCTGGATGGTACTTGTCCTTGACCACCTTGTAAGACATTGCCATAAATTACATGATCTATAGACTCACCGGGGATACCTGCACGATTTACGGCTTCCTTAATTGTTATTCCGCCTAAATCAGATGCATTAAGAGATTCCAAACTTCCCAATAACTTTCCAAAGGGTGTACGTGCTGCACTGACAATAACTGTTTTTTCCAAAATAATTGCCCCCCATTCAATTATTTAATACCTTCGATTTTTATATTTTTCAGGTATTTTTTATATTTATTTTTTAATCTGTAAGGTGAATATAATTACACTTAAACGGCACCTTTAATAATTCCCGCTTCTCCGGTTAATCCAGGCCATTTTCGGATTTTTTTTGCTGATCACAAAGCTCAGAGTAGATAAGGCCTTCATCCCTGTATAAACCGGCAACTATTGCAAATCGTCTATGATGCTCAGCCGTTACATCCTGTACTACTCTGGCCGGAGATCCAACAGCCAGCTTACCCGGTGGAATTACTTTATCCTCAGTGACAATTGAACCGGCTCCGATTAAACAACCTTCGCCGATTACAGCTCTGTTCAAAACCAAGGATCCCATGCCAACAAGTGAACTATTTCCTATGGTACACGCATGAATTACCGTATTATGACCAATTATAACATTATCCCCTATATTTACGGCCGTAGGACTGGGAAACCGCGCCCCATGAATGACAGTACCATCCTGGATGTTTGTACATCTGCCAATAACAATTTTTGCTACATCCCCTCTGATAACACAGTTAAACCAGATACTGCTGTCATCACCGATTTCTACATCGCCAATTACATAACAGCCCGGCGCCAGAAAGACATTTTTACCGATCTTAGGGGTCTTGCCATTATAAGTCAGTAACACGGTTGTACCACCATCCTATTATATTTTTACAAAAGTGATATTATAACCGACGATAACAGCCGTTTTTGAGCTGCGTTAAACAGCTGCTGTTAAACTATATCCGTTTGCGCATTTCACCAAAACGACTGTTATCGGTTTTCTTTGTTCTACAATTTCTTATAAAGGATTATTTCCGTGTTTCTTCGGTACACTGGCTTCCACTTTGTTTTCAAGAGCCTTAAGGGCTTTTACGATGCGGGTCCTTGTCTCACGGGGATCAATAACATCATCGATATTGAATTTGAAAGCTGCATCATAAGGATTATCAAACTTTTCGCCGTATTCAGCAATTTTTTCAGCTCTTGTTGCCGCCGGATCAGCTGAGTTGTCAATATCTTTCTTGTAGATAATATTAGCTGCACCGTCAGCACCCAGAACTGCGATTTGACCTGTCGGCCAAGCCATTACATAGTCAGCACCCAGGTGTTTGCTGCACATAGCAATATAGGCGCCGCCATATGCTTTACGCAGAACTACCGTAATAAGGGGAACAGTAGCTTCGGAGTAAGCATAGAGCACTTTAGCCCCGTGTCTGATAATTCCTTTATATTCCTCTTTCTCACCCGGCATATAACCAGGAACGTCAACCAGGGTTAGCATCGGAATATTGAAGGCGTCACAGAAGCGGATAAAGCGGGCAGCCTTGTCAGAGCTGTCGCAATCCAGAACACCGGCAGCAACAAGGGCATTATTGGCAATAATGCCAACAGGGGCACCGTCAATCCGGGCAAAGCCTACAACCATGCATTTCGCCCAGTTAGCCTTGACTTCCATGAAGTCTTTGTTATCAACCAGATAGTTAATAACTTTATGGACATCATAACTGCGCTTCGGATTGGAAGGAACTGTCTTCAGGATACCTTCGTCTTTACGATAGGGATCATCAGTCGGGGCAATCCGGGGCGGTTTTTCTGAGTTATTGGCGGGGAAGAAGGAGAGAAGCCTTCTTACACCCTGCAGGCAGGAATCGACATCTTCGCAGAAGAAATCAGAAACACCGGAAATCTCCGTATGAACACGGGCTCCGCCCAGATCATCCATGGAAATATCCACACCGGTAACTGCCTTAACAACAGCCGGTCCGGTAATAAACATCAAACCGCTCTTGTCAACCTGGAAGATAAAGTCTGTCAGGGCGGGTGAATAAACAGCTCCGCCGGCGGTTGTCCCCAATACTGCAGTAATTTGGGGGATTACGCCGGAGGCCCTGGTATTGCGATAGAAGATATCGCCATAACCGGCCAGGGAATCTGTACCCTCCTGAATTCTTGCTCCGCCGGAATCCAGCAAACCAACGATCGGGCATCTGGCTTTTAACGCCAGGTCCATAACAGTGGTAATCTTTTTGGCATGGGCATTTCCGAGCGAGCCGCCAATGATCGAAATATCCTGGGCAAAAACATATACTGTCCGGCCGTCAATTTCGCCGTAACCTGTGACAACACCGTCTCCCAAAGCCTTCTTTGTTTCCATGCCGAAATCATGGCAGCGATGCTTAACAAACATATCAATTTCTACAAAAGTACCCGGATCCAACAAAAATTCGATATTTTGCCTGGGACTACGTTTACCGGGTTTCTGTTTCGAAACCATCGCTTCTTCCTGCAGCGCCTGAAGTTTATTCAATAGTTCTTGCACGTAGGCGAACCTCCTTATTTAAAGGTTAAAAAATTTTAAATTTATTTGCCTGATTAACAATTCATAGGCTTGATTAGATCATGCGCTCCTGGCCTTTCCAATAAGGCTCTTTCAGGATACGTTTGAGAACTTTACCGGTAGCTGTGCGTGGGAAATCATCACGGAATTCAATAGTTTTAGGACGTTTGAAACCGGCAAGGCTGTCTTTGCAGTAATCAAGCAGTTCTTTTTCGGTTACTGTAGCGCCTTCTTTGATGATAACCAAAGCTTTAACTTCTTCACCCCAGGATGGATGAGGAACACCAAATACGGTTACTTCGCCTACTGCGGGATGTTTGCTGAGAACTTCTTCGATTTCAGCAGGATATACATTTTCGCCGCCGCTGATGATCATATCGCCTTTACGGTCTACCAGATAATAGAAACCTTCTTCATCAACATAAGCCATGTCGCCGGCAGTTACCCAGTCACCTTTACGGGCTTGAGCAGTTTTACCTTCGTCTTTATAATAGCCTTTGAATGCCGACTTAACTTTAGCCCAAAGTTGGCCGACTTGGCCTTGAGCAACTTCGTTGCCGTCTTCATCCAACAATTTGATTTCAACGCCCGGGTTAGCTTGACCAACGCTGCGGACTTTACGTTGTTGGTCCTTATGACGCAGGGTTGTTAAAGCACCGGTTTCCGTGGAGCCGTAGCCTTCACTGAATTGAACCTTGGTGAAATATTTAAGGGCAGCTTCCTTGGTTGTGGTAAGCAGAGGAGCAGAAGAAGAACCGATAGAAGTCAGGGAACTCATGTCATATTTGTTCTTGAGTTCTTCCGGGGATTCAACGATCCTGGTGATCATGGTCGGAACCATGGAGGTTGTGGTAACTTTCTCCCTATCGACAAGACCCAGAACAGTATCAGCATCAAATTTACCGGATGGCATAATAACAACTTTGCCGCCAACCCATAAGGTAATGAAAGAAGCCCAGATGGAATTGGAGTGTACGAGCGGCATAATGGCCATAAAAACGCGTGAGGACATATCAAAATCCTTTTTGCCTGATTGTCTGACCATGGCATTCTTTACGATATCCAAAGTACTCTTGTGAGTATTCAAAGCGCCTTTGGGGAAGCCTGTTGTGCCGGAGGTATAACCGAAATAGAAGAGATCGTCTTCATTGAGGTCAACGTTTGGCTCGTCTTCTGACATGCCTTCTGTAAGTTTCGCAAAAGGAATGTAGTTAGCCGGCGCTTTGGAAGCGTCGCCAACAACGAAACAAGCGTCACTGCGGACCTGAGGAATATCAGCTTTAGCAGCTTCCAGATCGGCAATAAATTTGTCCTCAACAAACATGCCTGTGGAATCAGAGTTATTAACAATGTATGCCTTTTCCTTAGGTGTCAGACGGAAATTAACCGGTACGGAAATAACGCCGATACGGGCTGCAGCATTGTAGATTATCAAACACTCAATTACGTTTTCCATAATAACGGAAACCTTGTCACCACGTTTAAAGCCTTTGGCCAGGAGAGCATTGGCTAATTGGTTAACACGGCTATTGAGTTGTTCATAGGTTAAACGTGTATCACCGCATACTATAGCTTCTTTTTTAGGAAATCTCCAGGAATTGATCCGTACGCCATCTGCAATATTCATTCATTTCACTCCTTAAATATTTATTCGGAAATAGATTTTTCACGAACCTAAAATATCAAGTTCATGAAATACTTTTGGGTATGGAACTAAAATTGGTTTTATAATAAAAGATAGCGGTTGGGATATTGTTTTAAGCAGCACCCAGTACCCCTTCTTTAATTTCCTGTAATTTAAGTACATTTGGATTATTTATCCGAGCCCCCGGCGGCATATCCTTCAGCCCCCAGAATCAACAGCAACCCTGAGGGAACTTTCCAAACATGCCGCCAAAAGACTCATCAAAATTTAAATACTTTAGATAAAGCGAAAATATCTATCCAACTTACATTTCAATAACTACGGCTGTTCCCTGTCCGCCGCCAATACATAAGGTAGCCAAACCGAGGTTTACTTTACTCCGTTTCATTTCGTAGATCAAGTCTATCAGGATTCTGGTTCCGCTCGCTCCGATGGGATGGCCTAAAGCGATCGCTCCACCGTTGACATTGGTCTTGTCGTTATCGAAACCTAATTCGCGTCCGCAGGCCAGGTATTGGACGGCAAATGCTTCGTTGGCTTCG
>DATMXV010000270.1:0-3076 GCA_035561335.1 Desulfitobacteriaceae bacterium | reverse complement strand
AACCATGATTAAGCAGTTGCCTGAAATCAGAAAATATGCAGGAAAGCCGGGATTGTTTATCTTGCCGTTTTTTTGTTTTACCTTAGTGTTGTTTGCCAAGACAGAGTTGTTTTTAATGACAGTGGGGGTACCGGGTTCTATAAAATTATACTCCCAGATATCAGGCACCGTTGGTGCACTGATGGTTATCCTTTCAATCTCCCTTCTGTTGGCGCCGCGCTTCAGGCTCTTTTATTTAATAATCATAGACGTAATTTTAAGTGTAATAATTTTTTTTGACCTAATATTCTTCCGCTATTTCCAGGATGTCACGACAATCAGGACTTTTACTGTTGCCTGGGATTATCTTACCAGGGAAACAGTGTGGTGGAAAACGCTAAGAATAACAGACTTGCTTTTGACGGCAGACTTTCTGTTCTTGCTGGGGTGGTGGATATTCAAGCGGCTGTTTAATCAGAAAAGCAGTAAATTAAATAGTAAATTGAATTCAAAAACGGACAGTCCAAAAGCCGGAAAAGGATTTAAATATCATTGGCCGCTTAAACTGCTCATGTTTGTTTTAATTGTGCTTGCCGGAACGGGATCTTGTGTTAGGGCTTACAACGTTTTGGAAGAAAACCAGCCAGGGATTACAAAGTCATTTTATTCCAAGACCTACATAGTTCAGAGTATAGGTGAATGGGAATTCAGGTTCTTGGATATCTTTCGCAATCTAAAGACACGTTTGCCTGAGGAAAGGAAGAAATCAGCAATAACCCAAAGAGAGGCTGTCCTGGCAAAATGGCTGCGTGCAGAACATCCCCGGTCTTCTGAGACTGCCAGTACAGCAAAGGTCCCGGAAGGAACCAATTTGATAGTAATTCAGTTGGAATCTTTCCAGGAGTTTGTGATTGGCAGGAGTATTAACGGCCAGGAGATAACTCCCAACCTCAACCGTTTGCTTGGCCAAAGTCTTTACTTTAAAAATTATTTTGGGGAGACCTGGAGCGGCGGGACCTCCGATGCCGAGTTTATGTCCAATGTCTCATTGTATCCGGTATCTGTGGGCAACGCTTATATTGATTATCCGGGAAATGACTATGTAAGCCTGGGCAAGTTTCTGGGGGAAAGAGGGTATTTTACAGTAGCAATGGAGGCTGACCAGCCGGGTTTCTGGAATATGGGCTTGATGTTTCGTTCCGAAGGGTTTCAACATATCCTCGATATGGATGATTTTGTTCATGATCTGGATATCGGCATGGGTTTGGCTGATAACTCCATGTTCCGGCAAGGAGCGGATTACCTGGAAAAAATCCCGCAGCCCTTCTACGCTTTCCAGGTAACATTATCAAGCCATTATCCTTTCAATATTCCCGACGAGTATAAATCAATCAATGTTGGACCATATCAGGACAGTGATTTTGGCAAATATCTGGAAGCTGTGCATTATACTGATCAGGCACTTGGCACTTATCTGGAGCGCCTGCGGCTTGACGGCTTGCTGGATAAATCAATCCTGGCCGTTTATGGCGACCATCAATCTCCTCTTGCCAGGGATAATGAGGAGTTAAAAAGATTTTTAGGTTATGGTGACGGCAGCATAGATGATTACCATTGGTTAGCCCTGCAAAAAGTTCCGATGTTAATCCGTCTCCCCCAGGAAATTGAAAGCGGTATAATCGAAACTGTCGGGGGCCATGTAGACTTTTTCCCGACGATTTTAGGGTTAATAGGTGAAGATGCCGCCAGGTATCCGTTCTTAGGCCATGATTTGCTTAAGCAGTCCGGCAAAGGGTTTGCTGTTAACCGCAGCGGCTTGATTGTTACGAATGATGCCATCCTGGATATCAATCAGCAAAAGGCTTATGATTTTGCAACAGGAATTCCTTTGCCTTGGGAAGATTTTGCGCAGGAACAAAAAAGGGACCAGGAATACCTGCAGAATACGGATTTGATCATGAAGTATGATTTACAGCAGGGTTTATTCAGGCTTCTTTCGGCAGACTGAGTGGCCTGATTCAGTAATTCTTGCCAAATCTGGTCATAATGTTATAATATCTCTAATCAGGATTATCCTTATGTCTTTGAATAGGGGAGAAGAATTTTGACAATCAGGAATAGGGATTTTTTAATAGTAAGTAAAGATATTTTGCCTGAGGCAATATTAAAAACCGCCAAGGCCAAAGAACTGCTTGTCAAAGGTGACGTTTCCACTGTTAATGATGCTGTTGAGGCTGTAGGGATCAGCCGCAGCGCTTATTATAAGTATAAAGACGGTGTTTTTCCTTTCTACGAAGTCAGCAGGGAAAAGTTAATCACAATCTCCCTGATCCTGGAGCACAGAGCAGGGGTCCTCTCCCATGTGTTAAACTATATCGCCGGTTTTCAAGTAAATATTCTGACAATCAACCAGGGGATACCGCTCCAGGGCATCGCCAATGTTTCTATTTCGGTTGAGACTGCCGGGATGTCTGATACACCGGAAAACCTCCTTAATGGGTTAGCGGAAGTTGACGGTGTCCGGAAAATAGAGGTTATTGGACAGAATTAGCTGTAAATTTTCCGCCGGTAAAAAGATCTTGCATTTCGACAAATAACTACATATAATGATGTTTAGCGAAGCGAGGCAAAGTGTAGCGCACAGAAGGTTGGAACTGAAGGTTCAGCAGGTTGTGCAAAACACTTTGCTCTTTCTTTTATATGTTCTTTGTCATAATTTTCTTGACAGATATAGTGCATGAAAATATGATAGAAATATGTTTAAGCGAGGATTACTTAAGGCCGTTGTGGTCTATTTTATTTCAACTTTATTTTATGTCATTTACCGCAAATGGCTTGAAGAGTGGCTTGGTATTTTAATGCCAAAGTCCCACCCTTATATTATCTTTGCATTATTTACAACAATAATTTTTATCATTGGTTATTCCTTTGCTTGTTTTGATAAATCCGCCTTAAACAAGAAAATTATGAATGTTATTTGTGATTTGAAAGATAAGGGTGTTGATCTTAGGGTTAAAGGGTGCAATTTAAACTCTGAAAAAGATATAACCAAATGGATCAGAGAAGTTGATAAGTGGGAAACGAAATTTATTAAGGC
>DATMXV010000269.1:0-13956 GCA_035561335.1 Desulfitobacteriaceae bacterium | reverse complement strand
CATTGAATTTGACATTAAAGGCGCAAAGGGCGTCCGCAAGACCCGGCGTACCATCGGCGAAAAATTTAACCTGTTCCCCAATTCCGGCGAGCTGGCCGAATACAAGAACGGCTATACCGTGCTGAGGATTGACGGCAGAGACAGCTCAATTGAATTTACAAACGGTATCAAGCTCTTTGCCGGTGATGTTATCGGTGCGGTCAGCGAGGAACAGCTCAGGCGCATTCAAATCCGTGAGACCGTGGTAGACAGCTATGCGGCATTATTGGACAAGGTTATGAGTTAACTAATTTGATAAACTATTTTTTTATATTCAATAAATATTTCCCCCTAAATACGTCGTTAATTAGTTTTTCTGTTAATTAGTTTCTTTATTGAAACCGAAGTAAAATCTTTGCCTCATGTCCAAGGGTTTGTTATAATTAGTAAAGTTAAGAAAATGAAGTTATTTATACAAGGGGTGACGACATGGAAAAACCGGAACTTGGGAATACGCTGGGGGCGATTCGAATTGCGGATGAAGTCGTCGAGGTTATTGCCGGCCTGGCAGCCTCAGAAGTAGAAGGGGTTGCGGGGATGAGCGGTGGATTCGTTGGAGACCTGGCCCATATGTTGGGGCGGACCAAGAATTTGTCCAAAGGTGTTAAAGTTGAGGTCGGCGAAAAGGAAACTGCTGTAGATTTATATGTGATTATGGATTTTGGGGTTTCTATTCCTAATGTTGCTTTGAAAGTACAAGAAGCAGTAAAAGAGGCTATTGAAAGCATGACAGGGTTAACTGTAGTTGAAACAAATGTCCATGTGCAGGGAATTAATTTCCGGGGATCAACAGAAACTAAAGAAGAGGAACCCCGCCTGCGTTAATTGTAACCCCCTTGGAATAAAGACCAGGGGGGTTTCTGAAAGAGGTGAAAATATGTTAGCATATTGCCTGGGAGTTTTATTGATTATAATAGCCTTATGGATATTAGCGTTAGGGTCCGGCTGGCTGTTTTTCTCTAATTTGCTGTCTTGGGCGATAGAATGGCTGAAATCAAACCAGTGGGAAAGTACTATCCTGGCAGCTTTCTTCCTCCTTTTGGGATTGCTGATATTCTTAAGGCCCAGGGAGCGGATTCCCCGTTCTTTTCAAACTGCTTCCAAATCGGGTGAAGTACGCATAGCCTATGACGCCCTTCAGGAAATCGTCAGACAAAGCGCTCTTGAAGTTGCCGGTGTGAATCAGGTAAAAGTAGCGCTGCGGGAACGAAAAGCGGGTTTGGAAATAACGATAATTACCCAATTTAATTCCAACATAGTTATTACTGAAACCTCTGAAGGATTGCAGGGTAAGGTACAAAAGGATGTCGAATACTATACAGGAATACATGTGGCAGAGGTGAAAGTGCTTGTGCGGAGTTTAGAAACCTCCGGCCAGGCGCGTGTCAGATGAACAATTATTGGACCCGTATCGGGCAGGGAATAACACACTTTTTTTCATGGGCTTATAATAATCATCCCGGAAAACTTACAGGGATATCCCTGGGTTTTCTGGTTGGCTTATTTTTTGTTACGCTTGGATTTTGGCGGACATTAATTTTATTTATCTTTATTGCGGTTGGTTATATTCTGGGAAAAAGTCAGGATGATCATAAAAGTTTATCATTATGGCTGGAACGATTATTAAAGTAACTTGTTTGTCGCTAAGATTAAAATTACGTTTATTGCTCATTAAGCAAAAGTGATTTACGGGCTTGGAAAGACTGAAAATTTAATTAATGCTGTTTTTAGGACAGGGGTGTGTTGAATGAGCAGGAGATTGGCTCGTGAAATAACTCTGCAAGTGCTGTTCCAGCTGGATTTTGATAAAGAAAATCCCGATTTGGAGCAAATGGCTGAACTGTGGGGTGAAGAATTTGCCGTTCCGAAGTCCAGCATTGCTTTTGCCCAGGAACTGATCAGGGGAACAGTTGAACATTTGGCAGAACTTGACCGGAAGATTGCCGCTTTTGCCGAGGGCTGGGCAGTAGAACGAATGGCAAATGTTGACCGTAATATAATGCGTCTGGCAGCATATGAAATTTTCTGCCGCGATGATATTCCGGAACGGGTTAGCATTAACGAAGCGATTGAGCTGGCAAAACGGTTCGGCAGTGAAGAATCCGCCAAATTCATTAACGGAATCCTGGACCGTTTGGTAAGCAGCAGGCAAAATGATGATATTGGTACTCCGGAGGCTTTAAAAGAGTGAACTATCTGGGTCTTGATACCAGCGCTTATACAACTTCCCTGGCTATTGTTACCGGAAGGAGAGAATTAATCTGGGAATCCCGGCAGATATTGAAGGTGGCAGATGGTGAGACAGGCTTGGCTCAATCAGCTGCTTTTTTTCAGCATATCCAAAACTTGCCGGAACAAATCAAGACTATTCCCCAGTCCTTATGGGGAAATCTGGACGCAATTGGGGTCAGCAGTTCACCCCGGCCTGTTCAGGGATCTTATATGCCTGTGTTTACAGCCGGGATTTCTTTGGCGACAGCTTTAGCTGCCGCCCGGGGAATTCCTTTAATAAAGACAAGCCATCAGGAGGGCCATATTGCTGCCGGTTATTCTTCTGCCGGAGGTCCGGAGGCCAAGTGTTTTCTGGCTGTTCATCTTTCGGGAGGTACAACAGAATTGCTTTTGGTTAAGCGTTTGCAGCCAGGGCGGCTGAGGATAGAATTATTAGGCGGGACCACGGATTTGCATGCCGGGCAGTTTGTTGACCGGGTGGGGGTCAGGCTGGGGCTGCCTTTTCCCGCAGGCAAGCATTTGGAGGTTCTTGCCAGGCAGGCTGAACCGGGGGCGGCAGCCCTCTTGCCTTCCGCAGTCCGGGATTTGCAAGTCAGTTTTTCCGGAGTTGAATCTGCCGCCCAACGTTTAATTGAGCAAGGTATTCCCCAAGCCAATGTTGCCCGGGCAGTTGAGGGCTGTCTGGTCAGGACTTTGGCCAAACTGATCAGCAGGGGGGTTGAATCTACAGGAATCCGGCAAATTTTAATGGTAGGCGGGGTTGCGGCTAATCAATATATTCGCAGCGAACTGGAGCGGCGTTTACATAAACAGGGGGAGCTCTTTTGGGCGGAACCTGATTGGTGCAGGGATAATGCTTTGGGGGTAGCCGTTTTAACCGGAGAAAGCTGTAGCAGTGGTTTAAGGGTTTAAGCTGATGTTATAGAAAGAATAGTAATATAGCAGAGTAAAGGGAGTGGGGCTGGTTTGGCTGAATTGCTTGATGGTAAAGCAATATCTAAAATAATTAAAGAGGAAATCAAACTTGAAATTGCCCAATGGAAAGAAAAAGGTATAGAACCGAAGTTAGCTGTAATTTTAGTTGGTGATGATCCGGCTTCAGTAATCTACGCCAAGTCCAAACAAAAAGCAGCTGAGGATATGGGCATGGCTTTTGATTTGTTTGCAATGCCCGGGGATACTCCGGAAGCTGTCGTGCTTGATTTAATAGACCGCTTGAATAATAACATGGAATTTCATGGTATTATGATTGAACTGCCTGTCCCAAAACATATCTCCAAAGAAAAAATTATGGCGGCAGTCCGTCCGGAAAAGGATATTGACGGCGGCCACCCGATTAACAGAGGGTATATACTCAGCGGGGAAGAGGGACTCTTTCCGGCGACTCCTTTGAGTTGCCTTGAACTCTTGCTGCGTTCCGGGGTAGAAATCTCCGGAAAACATGCCGTGATTGTCGGCCGCGGCGAAACAGTCGGGAAACCTTTGGTTTTTTTGATTCTTAAACATAATGCCACTGTAACTGTTTGTCATTCCCGTACTGTTGATTTAGGTTCTTTTACCCGTCAGGCAGATATCCTTATTTCGGCAGTAGGCAAGGTTAAGATCATTACCAAAGACATGGTAAAACCCGGAGCTGTTGTGGTTGACGCCGGGATTAATGAAACTGCCGGGGGGATCTGCGGCGATGTTGATTTTGAGAAGGTTAAAGAAATAGCCGGCAGGATTTCACCTGTTCCAGGCGGGGTGGGGGCCTTGACTACTGCCTTAATTATGCGTAATGTTCTTAAAGGCATTACCTTGCAAGGAGGATACTGATGTCTGTCTGGCAATTGAGTATTGAAGAATTTCTGGTGCAGTCGGCAAGTTCCGCCCCAACCCCCGGTGGCGGCAGTGTTTCCGCATATGTTGGAGCTTTAGCTGCTTCTATGGTTTGCATGGTAGCTAATCTGACAATCGGTAAAGAAAAGTACAGGGATGTTGAACCCCGGGTTCAGGATATTTTGTTTCGTGGTCAAGACCTGCTTAAGGCTTTACAATCAGGTTTAAGCCAGGATATTAAGGAGTTTTCCAATTTTATGGCTGTCTTAAAACTTCCTAATAAAACGGAAGAAGAGAAGGCCGGCCGGACAGCCAAAATGCAGGAGGCCCTCGTTTCTGCTACAGATACCCCTTTGGCAATAGCCCAAAACTGTTTTCAGGTATTGAAGCTGGCCCGGGCTTTAGCTCCAATCGGTAATAAAGCGGCAATCAGCGATGTAGGAGTAGCAGCTTATTTAGCGGAAAGTTCGCTTAAATCTGCAATGTTCAGTGTGGATATTAATCTCCCCCAGATAAAAAATGCGGCTTATCAAGCCAAGGTAAAAGCTGAACGGGAACAACTCCTGAAACAAGCTTCGCAAATTTGCCGGGATACTGTCGCGGTTGTGCAAAGCAGATTATAGATTTATTATAAGAAAAGCCCTCTTTGAAAGAAAATTTTGAATAGGGTTTTATTTTCGAAATGAGGTAAAGACGTGCAGAGAGTCTGGACAGTTACCGAATTGACCGGAGAAATCAGCCGGATGTTAAGCAATAAATCAGAATTCCTGAATTGCTGGGTTAGCGGGGAACTATCCAATTTTAAAAATCACCGTCCTTCCGGACATTGGTATTTTACCCTCAAAGATGAGTATTCCAGTCTCAGGGGTGTAATGTTCCGTACCCGCTCCCGGAATATCCGTTTTTTACCGTCAGATGGGATGAAGGTTCTGGTGCGGGGAAATTTGCGGATTTATGAACGGGATGGAAATATCCAATTGTATGTTGAGGAAATGCAGCCAAGCGGTTTGGGCGAACTTTACCTGGCTTTTGAACAATTAAAAATACGTCTGGCAGCGGAGGGCCTGTTTGCCCAGGAACGCAAGAAGCCAATTCCCCGTTTTCCTCAGCGGATTGGAATTGTAACCAGTCAAACCGGGGCGGCCTTGCGTGATATTATTACAGTAATGCAGAGACGTCATCCCGGAATGTCCTGGATCCTAGCCCCGGCTGCTGTTCAGGGGGAGTCTGCTCCCGGTGAGATTGCGCAAGCTATTCACCGGCTGAATAACCAGGAAAATATTGATGTCCTGATCGTGGGGCGTGGAGGGGGTTCCCTGGAAGAACTCTGGGCTTTTAATACAGAAGAGGTTGCCCGGGCTATTGCCTTGTCGCATATTCCCGTTATCTCGGCTGTAGGGCATGAGACAGATATCACAATCGCAGATTATGTCGCTGATCTGAGGGCGCCGACACCTTCGGCGGCTGCTGAACTTGCTGTTCCCCTGTTGCACAAATTGCAGGACCGCTTATTGCAGCTTACCGGGAGTTTAATATCAGGCATGCATTTACAGCTTCAGCAGAAACGTGGTTTGTTAAAAGAATTGGCGGGAAGGTCTTCCCTGCAAAATCCGTCTTGGCGGTTGTCTCAGTCCCGCCAGGAACTGGATCTCCTGGCAAGCAGGCTCCAGGGGAACATGACTGGATTTCTGGCGGATAAAAATGGTATACTGAAATTGTTGACTGCGAAGCTTGATCTCCTTAGTCCTTTGACAATACTGGGAAGAGGGTATTCTCTGGCCTACGGATCAAAGGGAAATTTATTACGGTCAGTCCAGGATGTTAAGCTGGAGGAAGAGATCAGGGTCCGTTTGGCTCAGGGAAGTATAAGGTGCCGGGTTCTGGCAAAGGAGAATGAACAATGAACACTGAGGAAAGTTCCGGCAAGGTTCAGGATTTTGAATCAGGGATCAACAGATTAGAACAGATTGTGCTCAGTTTGGAACAAAAAGAGATTCCGCTTGAGTCAGCGCTGGTCTTATTTCGTGAGGGTATCGGACTTATCCAGTATTGTACCGGGTTGCTGGACAAGGCCGAACAGCAAATGGAGCTGCTATTGGAAGATTCAGACGGAACAATCAGGGTTGAGGCGGCAAGTTTTATTGTGGAAGGATGAAAATGTAAAATGTTTAATAATAAGTATGAAAGCTATTTTAAGATAGTCGAAGGTTTCATTATGGATTTGCCCTGGGGTGAAGATACAATGGGTAAAAGCATGCAGTATTCCCTGGTTGGCGGGGGGAAACGGATCCGGCCGGTCCTGGCCCTGGCAGCTGCGGAATGCGTTGGGGGAAACATCATGGATATCGTACCGGCAGCGGCAGCGCTTGAATTTATCCATACATATTCTTTAATTCATGATGATTTGCCCTCAATGGACAATGATGATTACCGCCGGGGAAAACTTACCAATCATAAGGTATTTGGTGAGGGTTACGCGGTTTTAGCCGGTGATGCTTTATTAACCTATGCGTTTGAAATGCTTTCTTCCAAAATGAATTTTCCTGCCGAGCTTCAGTTGGTTGTCCTGAATGAGGTCGCGGCAGCCGCTGGAAAGGCAGGCATGGTCGGAGGACAAGTTCTTGATTTGGAGGGAGAAGGCAGGGACTTAACTTTGCCCGAGATTGAGAATATAAATAAAAAGAAGACCGGAGCATTATTGATTGTTTCCACCCGCTTGGGAGCAATCCTGGCCGGAGGGAATGAAGAACAGGTCAGTGCTTTGACCCGTTATGCCCGGGCTATAGGGCTGGCGTTCCAAATCAAGGACGATATTCTGGACATTGAGGGTGACAGTGAGGTTTTAGGGAAACCCATAGGGAGCGATCAAAAACTCGCTAAAGCTACTTATCCTGCCCTGATGGGGCTTGAGAAAGCCAAGGACTATTTGCACACGCAAACGATGAAGGCTAAAGAAGCTCTGGAAATTTTTGGCGAACAGGGTTTGTTCTTGGCCCAGTTAGCCGATTATATGGAAAACCGCCAGCATTAAGAGGTGTAACATGACGATTCTGCCGGGAATTTTTGAGAATAAGATCCTTATTGCCGCAATGACCGCCTGGCTTATTGCCCAGATTATAAAAGTATTACTTAATTTATTTATTCAGGGAAAACTAAATCTGGAATTATTGCTCAGTTCCGGGGCATTTCCCAGTTCACACGCGGCGACTGTCTGTGCTTTAACACTAGGTGTGGGAAAAAACTATGGCTGGAATTCCCCGTTGTTTGCCATAGCCGCTGTGTTTACTATGATTGTCATGTATGATGCGGCAGGAGTAAGGCGGGCGGCAGGGAAACAGGCCGAAGTTATAAACAAACTGTTGGAGCGCTATCATGTAGGTTCAGATCTCTCTCAAAAAAGGCTCAAGGAATTAGTCGGGCATACTCCTTTTGAGGTGTTCGGCGGTGCTTTGGTAGGGATTGCTACCGGTTTGATTATCTGATAAGAAGCCTGGAAAAAGTTACAGGTCAAAATTTTCGCAGCTGGAAAAGCGAGGGGGAAAAAAGATGGGTCTGCTCAAAAAGATCAATGACCCGAAGGATTTACGGGCTTTAACTTGGGAGGAACTAAAAACCCTCGTTCAGGAAATTCGCCAGGAAATGATTGAGGTAGTTTCTACGAATGGAGGGCACCTGGCGCCAAATTTAGGTGTGGTGGAACTTACTTTAGCCTTACACCGGGTATTCGACAGTCCCAGGGACAAGTTAATTTGGGATGTCGGACATCAAACTTATACTCATAAGTTGGTTACCGGCCGGTGGGCGGAGTTTAAAAGTTTAAGGTTATTTAATGGACTCTCCGGTTTTCCCAAACGTTCTGAGAGTCCCCACGATTGTTTTGAAACAGGACATTCCAGCACCTCGATTTCGGCGGCAGTCGGTTTTGCCAAAGCCAGGGACTTTCTTAAGGAAGATTATCATATAGTAGCCGTCATCGGGGATGGCGCCATGACCGGAGGGATGGCTTATGAGGCTTTGAATCATGCCGGACATAGCGGGACGAATCTGATTGTTGTTTTAAATGATAACAATATGTCAATTTCACGGAATGTCGGCGCCTTATCCTCTTATTTAAACCGTTTACGGACAGATCCCCGTTACGCCAAGCGCAAAGCAGATGTTAAGAGTCTTTTGAAAAGTATCCCCAAAATTGGTTTTAAGGTAGCTAAAGCCGCGAGAACAGCGAAATCAAAATTAAAATATTTGCTGGTACCCGGCCTTTGGTTTGAAGAATTGGGTTTTACTTACTTAGGTCCTTTCGATGGTCATGATTCCAGACTTTTGGAGCAGGTATTTGAACTGGCTAAGCAAAAAAAAGGACCTGTGCTCCTCCATGTTATAACACGTAAAGGCAAAGGGTTTACACCTGCCGAAAAAAATCCGGATGTTTTTCATGGGGTAGGACCGTTTGACCGTTTAAGCGGAGAAGTGATTAAGAAAAACGCCCCGCCCACCTATACCCAAATTTTCGGGCAGACAATTTGTGAGCTGGCTGAAAATAATCCTAAAATAGTGGCAATCTCGGCGGCGATGCCTTCCGGTACGGGTTTGAGTCAGTTTGCCGGGCAATTTCCCGAGCGTTTTTTTGACGTGGGTATTGCCGAACAGCATGCTGTAACTTTCGCTTCAGCTTTGGCAATCAGCGGTTTTAAACCGGTTGTGGCTATCTATTCATCTTTCTTCCAGAGGGCTTATGACCAAATTCTTCAGGATGTCTGTCTTTCCAGGGCTAATGTAGTCCTGGCGATTGACAGGGCCGGAGTTGTGGGAGATGACGGCCCGACACATCACGGCCTTTTTGACATTACTTATCTGCGTAATCTCCCTAACCTGATCTTCATGGCGCCAAAAGATGAAAATGAATTACGGCAGATGCTGTACACAGCCTTTGAGCTTGAGGGACCGGTAGCTATACGCTATCCCCGCTCCGCGGGTCAGGGGGTAACGCTTGACAGGAATATCAGGAAAGTTCCTTTGGGCAAAGCGGAATTGCTTAGGGACGGAAAGGATTTAACCCTTATAGGGGCAGGCCCGCTTGTTTATACCTGTCTTTTAGCTGCAGAGAAATTAAAAAATCAGAGAGTAGAAGCAGCAGTTATTAATCTGCGTTATCTAAATCCTTTGGACAGAGAATTAATTTTACATTATGCCGGTTTGACTAAACAGGTAATTACTATAGAAGATAATATTGTTGCAGGCGGTATGGGAGGAGCGGTATTGGAACTTTTGGCTGAGGAAGGTCTAACTGATGTTGTTGTCAAAAGGCTGGGTTATCCGGATTTCGTAGAACAAGGACCAATAAACCAATTGCACCGGCTTTATGGTTTGACAAGCGAAGGGATTATCGAAGCGTACTCGAAGTTCGAGATTCGAAGTTCGAGATTCGAAGGCAAAAGAAAAATATTATAGTGCAACTACGAAACAGGGGGTTTTTGTGGCTAAAGGTAAAGAACGTCTTGATCTTTTGCTGGTCAGGCAAGGATTGGCGGCAAGCAGGGAAAAAGCTAAGTCCCTGATAATGTCCGGGGTAGTTTATGCCAAAGGATTCCGTCTGGAAAAGCCCGGTATGGAATTGGATGAAAACACTTTGCTTGAAATAAAAGGCGAACAACAGGCTTATGTTTCCCGGGGAGGCTTGAAATTAGCCAAAGCAATTGAGGTTTTCCGCTTGAATTTTCATGGTCAGGTTGTAGCGGATATTGGGGCCTCAACCGGGGGATTTACCGATTGTGTCCTCCGGAATGGGGCTGCCAGGGTCTATGCTATTGATGTTGGTTATGGGCAATTGGACTGGAAATTACGGACAGACCAGCGTGTTATTTCCATGGAAAGAACAAATGCCCGTTATCTTAAGGAAACTTCTTTACCTGAAAAAGTAGATTGGATTATTTCTGATGTAGCTTTTATTTCAATTATTAAAATTCTTCCGGCGATGTGCGCTATTTTAAAAGAAAAAGGGCAAATAATATTATTGATTAAACCTCAGTTTGAAGCCGGACGGGAGAAAGTCGGGAAAAAAGGGGTTGTTAAAGACCCTGCCGTACACTGTCAGGTCCTGCATAATGTCCTTGAGGAGGCGCAGAAAAACGGTTTTGAAATTAAAGGCCTGGATTTTTCCCCGATTCAGGGCCCTGAAGGCAACATTGAGTTTTTGGCCTGGCTTTCACGCCCAGGGTTAAAGGATGAATCAGTTTTTAAGATGATCGAAAATATCGTGGCGAAAGCTCAAAGGGAGATAAAGGCATGAGAAAAGTAGGTCTATGGCCTAATTCCAGCAAACTTGAATCCCAGAATTTAACTCCTCAGCTTTCCCAGTGGTTCCGTACCAGGAATTGGGAAGTGCTTGATAATTGGCCTGAGAAAAAAAATCAGGAGATCAGTTTTTTAATTTCGCTTGGCGGGGATGGGACCTTGTTAAAGGCTGCCAGAGAGGCGGCCCCTATGAAAATCCCGGTTTTAGGGGTAAATTTGGGACGTTTGGGTTTCCTTTGTGAAATCGAAAGAGACAAGATCTTTGTTTCCCTGGAAAAAGTCCTTAGCGGGGACTATATAGTTGAAGAACGGTCAATGCTAACGGTTATTCTGAGACGTCCCAATCAAAGGGATAAAGCGGAAACAGTCCTTAATGATGTAGTATTTTCCCGGGAAAGCGATGAAGGGATTATTACTGTTCAGATAAATTTATCAGAAGAACAATCAGTTTGTTACCGGGCTGACGGCTTAATTGTGGCAACCCCTACAGGATCAACAGCTTATTCCTTATCGGCAGGCGGATCGATCGTAAGCCCGAATGTCGAAGCAATTTTAATCACCCCGATTGCCGCCCATTCACTTTCTGCCCGGCCGCTGGTCGTTTCAGACTGTGAGCTATTAGAGATATTTATAAAAAACGGCCGTAAATGTAATATTGCCTTTGACGGCCAAAGAAGAACGTTTTTACTCCCCGGGGAGTCGGCAATAGTAAACAAATCCCCGCTTAAAGCCTTGTTTATCCGTTTAGGGAGCCGCAGTTTTCCCAGTATTGTGCGGGAAAAATTCCGGGACCGCTGATATGATCAGGGAACTGAGGGATATCCAGGGTTTATTGCGGGCTTTTTTGCAGCCTTTGATTTTACCCGGTGATAAAGTCATGGATGCGACAGCCGGCCTTGGGCGGGATACTTTATTTTTGGCTGAATGTGTTGGCCCGACAGGAAAAGTTTATGCCCTGGATATTCAGGAACAGGCGCTTGCCGGGACACGCCGTCTTCTTTCCGAAAAAGGGATGGCGGAACGGGTATCCTTACATTGTCTCGACCATGCCCGCTGCCGGGAGGTTATAACTGAGCGGCTGCGTGCCGTGATCTTTAATTTGGGTTATCTGCCCGGCAGTGACCATACCATAGTTACCTTAAAAGAATCAACAATCAAGGGAATGGCAGAGGCTTTAATCCTTTTGCAGGCCGGCGGGCTTTTAGTGCTTACAGTATATCGCGGACATGCCGGCGCCGCAGATGAGGCTAAGGGCATCCAGGAATTCCTAAAGACCTTGCCCAAACAAAATTACAGTGTACTTGAAGGGCGTTACATAAATCAGGGAAACAAAAGCCCGTACTGGATTATGGTGCAAAAAAACAGGGAGGGTTGAAAGTGAAAACCCGTCGGCATATGAAGATTCAGGAAATAATCAGCAAAGAAATTGTCCGAACGCAGGAGGAACTGGCAAAAAAATTGTTGGAGGAAGGTTTTGTTGTCACCCAGGCAACCGTTTCCCGGGATATTAAGGAATTAGGGTTAATTAAGGTACCCGGTAATGATGATGAATATCATTATGCTATTCCGGTGGAACAGTATCCTTCAAATATTCTGGAACGACTGAAAAGGTTGCTGCGGGAGACTATGGTATCGGTAGATGACAGCGAGAACATTGTTTTGATCAGGACCATACCGGGTAATGCTCATGCCCTGGCTTCAATAATTGATAACTGTAATTGGCCGGAAGTTGTCGGTACTGTAGCAGGGGATGACACTATCCTGCTGGTAGTCAAACCCAAAGAAGCTGCCGGTATTGTGTGTGAACGGATCAACAGCCTGCTGGGATAGGAGGTAGGGCCGTGCTCGCAGAATTCAAGGTGGTAAATTTCGGGCTGATGGAAGAGGTATCCCTGACATTTGGCCAAGGATTAATTGTCTTCAGCGGTGAAACCGGAGCCGGGAAGTCCATGCTGATTGATGCCCTGGGAGTATTGCTGGGCGGACGGGCCAATGCAGACTTTATTCGCCACGGTGTTGATCAGGCCTGTCTGGAAGGGATATTTACCGACGTTCCCCTTTCGATTTCCTCTTATTTGGAAAACGAGGGTTTTGCTCTGGAAGAAGGGCAGCTGTTTCTTTACCGGGAACTAAATTCTTCCGGCAGGAATGTTTGCAGGGTCCAGGGGCGGGCAGTACCCCTGAGCACTTATCGCCGCCTTTGTACCGACCTGGTAGATATTCACGGTCAAATGGAACATCTTTCCCTTTTTAAAGCAGAGAATCACCGGGACCTGCTGGATTCCCTGGGTGGCCCTGCGCAGCGCGATCTGGTTCAACAGGTAAGTTCGGCGGCCCGTACTTATCGCAGTCTCCTGCAGCAGGAACGCCTGCTGACTCTTTCTTTTGCCGAAAAAAAACGCCAGGAAGAATTTTTGCGTTTTCAGATAGATGAAATTGATCAGGTCAATCCCTTTCCCGGTGAAGCGGAAAGCCTTGAGCAGGAAAAACAGCTTCTCAGTAATTCTGAGCGGATAATTAATTTGCTCCAAAGTATTTATGAAGATCTCTACAATAGTTCTTCCAACAGGTTGGCGGCTCTTGATTTATTGGGACGTGCTCTTAAGTCTTGTCAGGAATTGGCCCGTTGGGATCCAAAATGTCTTGATTTTGTTGGCCAGGCTGAATCCCTCTATTATACTCTGGAGGATTTTGCCGGGCAAATACGTTCTTATCAGGAAGGGTTTGAGTTTGAGCCGGGAAGACTGGAACAAATTGAGGAAAGGCAGCTGCAGCTTTACCGGCTGCGCAAATATGGAGCTGATCTGGAGGATGTCCTGACTGTCCGGGAGAAATTGTCCCTGGAACTGCAGGCAATCAGTAATTTAGAACAACAAGCGGAAACCCTGACTAAAAAAATAGAGGAAGCAAAACACGAATACCTGAAGCTGGCTAAGGTTTTAAGCCTGAACAGACAGGAACTGGCCGGAAGATTAGAGAATGAAATGCTTGGAGAATTGGCAGAGCTGGGTTTGGAACAGAGCCAGGTTGAGGTCCGGATGCGGGAACTTGAAGAACCGTCCGAAAGCGGGGCTGAAGAAATTGAATTCTTTTTTTCAGCAAACATTGGGGAACCCCCCAAACCACTGGCAAAAGTTGCCTCCGGCGGCGAAATGTCACGTCTGATGCTGGCTTTAAAATCCATTTTGGCCCAGGCGGAGAAAGTCGGCACTTTTATCTTTGACGAGGTTGACAGCGGGATTGGCGGGCGTACGATCCGGAAAGTAGCGGAAAAACTGGTCCGGATATCCCAAAATAAGCAAGTTTTTTGTATTACTCATAACGCTTCTTTAGCGGCTCATGCCGGGGAGCACTTTGGAATTACCAAAGATATTAACGCCCAAAGGACATATTCCCGGGTCCAATATCTTCAAGATGAGGAACGGATTGAAGAGCTGGCCAGGATGCTGGGCGGAGGACCGAAGGAAATTATTTATCAGCATGCCCGCGAACTGTTGAGATCGGTAAATAAGTAATTTACATATAAAATCAAAATCATTTTTTTAGTAAAACAGGTTCAAAATCGAACTTGTTTTT
>DATMXV010000268.1:0-3034 GCA_035561335.1 Desulfitobacteriaceae bacterium | reverse complement strand
GCTTTAATATAGAGTCTGTAAGCTTTTGTTCGTGTTATCAATACCCGGAAATATTCTTTAAAATTTTGATCCGAAGGGAGGAAACCGGTTTTATAAAACTGTGAAACCGGAAATGTATGGCTGAGTATTTATCTCCTGGTGTTTACGTCGAGGAATTTGAGTCCGGCGGAAAACCAATGGAAGGTGTGGGAACCAGCACCGCAGGTTTTATCGGTTTGGCTGAAAAGGGCCCAATCGAGGGTGTTCCGCAACTTGTTACTAATTTTTCTGAATTCAAAAGGACTTACGGCGGTTATCTTTCTGAGAACGAATTTGGCGAGTATAGATTTCTTGCCTATGCTGTCGAGAATTTCTTCATAAACGGCGGTTCCCGCTGTTTCGTCTCCCGCGTAGCGCCCTCTGATGCCAAGGTTTCAGTCGGTTACGCACCCTCCAAGGACGCGCCTTTAGTAAATTTTTCCGCTAAGAACCCTGGTATCTGGGGTGACAGCATTACTGTTACTATCACACCTGCCAGCAAGGCCAAGACCCAAATTCGTGAGATTATTAAAGCTGGTGATGAAACAAAGTACCTTGTTAAAAACGGCGCAGGTTTCAATCCCGGTGATGTAGTCGTTTTTACAGACGACTCCGGCACTGTCTACAACCGGGTTGTTAAAAATCAGGACAATATCATTACCTTTGCCGCGGAATTTTCCGAAGATGTAGCTGATAATAATCTTGTTCCGGTGAAGACTATCTCTACCTGTGAATTCACCCTGGAGGCCAAGCACGGCGACTCTGTCGAGCTTTATGAGAATGTTTCTTTCAACATTAGCGCCGCTAATTTTATCTCCAAGAAGGTTGCCAAGTCCGACCTGATCGTTGCCGAGTACGTCGCTGCAGAGGATGAGGAGATTGTCGCTCCTTTCCTGGCAATTGCCGGCGAGGAGGCAAAGGTTGCAGTTATCAACTTTGCCGATGGCAGCAATGGCTCAGTTTCCTCTGTCACTGCCGCTGAGTTTATCGGTGTTGACAATGGTGCAGGCAAGCGTACAGGTATCCAGTCCTTTGTTGATAACGATGTTGTTTCAATTATGGCTGTCCCCGGTGTAACCGATCCCAATGTTCAGCTGACCCTGGTGGCCCATTGTGAGAATCTTGCCAGCCGTTTTGCTGTTTTGGACCTGCCCAGGGATGCCAAAAAGGTCAATGACATTATCACCCACAGAAACATTTTTGACAGCAACTATGCAGCTCTTTATCATCCCTGGCTTGAGGTCTTCGATCCCCTGGACAAGAAAACCATCGCAGTTCCCCCAACGGGCTCAGTCATAGGGATTTATGCCAGAAGTGACAACACCAGGGGCGTACATAAAGCCCCTGCCAATGAGGTCGTCAAGGCCTGCACAGGTCTCGACTGCCAGTTTAACAAGGGCGAGCAGGATATTCTCAATCCCAAGGGCGTCAACCTTATCCGTTCTTTCCCCGGACAGGGCATTCGTGTTTGGGGCGCCCGTACCGCTTCCAGCGACGGCAGCTGGAAATATATCAACGTACGCCGCCTGTTCATCTTCATCGAGGAATCCATCAAGGCCAACACAAACTGGGCTGTATTTGAGCCCAACGACGAGGTCCTGTGGGTTCGCGTTCAGAGAACTATCAGCGTCTTCCTGAACACCCTGTGGCGTAACGGTTCCCTTGCCGGTTCATCACCTGAGGAAGCTTTCTTCGTTAATATCGGAAGAACTACTATGACCCAAGACGATATTGACAATGGCAGACTTATCTGCATAATCGGTGTTGCACCCGTCAAGCCTGCTGAATTTGTAATCTTCAGAATTACCCAGAAAACCGGCACGGCAGAATAATTAATTTGAAAGGAGCTAGTTCTATATGGCTTACCCACATGGAAGGTTTAGATATAAGGTCGAAATCGACGGCTTGGAAGCCGGCGGATTTTCCGAAGTAACAGGTTTTGACGCTTCGATCGATGTCATTGAATACCGGGAAGGCGACATGGTCACAACACCTATGAAACTCCCAGGCCTCAAGAAATACGGCAATATTACCCTGAAACAGGGTCTTGTCGATTCTATGGTACTTTATGATTGGATCATCACCGGCGTCAACGGTGCTGTTGACCGCAAGACGATCACAATCACTCTTCTCGACGAGGAGGAAGCCCCCGCAGCCTCGTGGCAGGTCATTAACGCCTGGCCTATGAAGTATACGGCTCCTGACTTTAACGCCACCGCTTCGGAGGTCGCGATCGAGTCTCTGGAGATTGCCCACGAGGGTATGACCCGCGTATCGTAAAATTACCCGGCTGAAACATCTAACCGGATAATCCGGCCCATATGAAGAAATCAGACCTCCAAATGAACGGAGGTCTTTTTTTCATTTAAAGAATTCATTTTTCATAAACTGATAACAGTAACAACGATTTCCCTTTTTAGCCGGGGTCCGTCAAATTCACAGAGGAAAACATTCTGCCAGGTGGATAGTCCAAGTTCACTGTCTATGATAGGGATAGTTTCACTTGGACTGATCAAACCGGATTTTAAGTGCGAATCCCCGTTCCCATCCTGTTGATCATGTTCCCAAACGCCTCTGGGGATAATCTTTTTCAAAAAGCTGATAACATCATTTTGAACGCTTTCATCCCAGTTTTCCTGAATCATTATAGCAGCAGTAGCGCCCCTGACATAAATATTTACGAGGCCGGTTTTGGCTTTTGCTTCGGAAACGATATTTTTTACTTGTGACGTAATGTCAATTAACTCCTCACGCTTACGGGTTGTAACCAGAAAACTTTTTTGCATAAAAATATTCTCACTCCATCTATCAGCTGCCCGGTTATAAAAATTGTACGCTTGAATCCATGATACTCCTTCATTACAAGACAGGCAAGGCGCTTTCGAATAATTACAACAAGCTTTTTTTGGCGGAAGATGATATAAAAATTTTTCTAATTTCATTTAAGAAAACTTCTCAAATTTACGATATTGTAAAAGGGGAAACGAGCCTTGTTTTGTTGTTATTTGTCGTTGCG
>DATMXV010000267.1:0-6839 GCA_035561335.1 Desulfitobacteriaceae bacterium | reverse complement strand
ATAAAAAAGTTTTACTCTACTATACACCGCATAAGAAATTTTACATGATAAGCGAAATGGCTATGGTTGAAAAATTGGCTGCTGCTTGTGGAGAAGATATAAATCGATTATTTCTAAGTCTGTCCATGTATAAAACCGAAAATATCACGGATAGAGCCCTGGAACAAGTATCACTCTATGATGGAGACGAAACAACAAGTGGACTCAAGTATTGACAATAAATTGAATACATACCCAAGCCTGTCCCGGAATGATATTGCTCCCTTTAAAGTAGACAGATGAAATAAAAAAGCATCTGAAAACTTAGGAGGGAGCATTTTCATGCCCCAAAATGGACGATTACCGGTCCGCTTATCATCGCTGCTAAAATTAAGATGATTAAATTTTTCTAAAGATTTCCTTGATAAAAGCCGATAAAATAAGTACCGAATTAAACGGAACTATCTGTTATGTATAGACAACAATATAGGCAACAGGATGACAGGATGAATATCGGGCTGATAAAATATCTGTTATACAGATTTCGACAAGATTTATATGAGTAATCTGATATAGTTTAATAAGCTTGAACAATATATACCATAAAAAGCACAAATTTACTGTTATCTGCAATATCGCTGATTTGCCGGGAGATGATCTATCTGACAACAAAACAAAATTTGAATTAAACTTTTTTTATAACACTATTTCGGAGAAATGGTGAATCATAAGGGGTATACGAGAACCCGCCTGATCAGCGGGCTTCTTCCTTTAGTAAGCCCTCTTCTCCGGCGCTTATAAGTTGCCCGGGGCGACCACGCTAACATAATAATTCACCGGGGGGAGATGGTAAATTTTGCCTTAGCTATTCCCGAATGGGTAATAAATACCCTGTTGTAACCAGAAAACGATTAAACGATTATTAAGAAGAAAATGGAGAAAAAAATGTTAACATACGGATATGACTATTCTTTTGGCCTAAAAATTAAAAAAATAAATGATATTCTTAATAACAATCTCGCCGGTACGGATATCACGCTGGAATATCAGGACAAAGATAAGGAGAGCGGTTCAGAGATAACCA
The DNA here is from genome assembly GCA_035561335.1 of Desulfitobacteriaceae bacterium. Classification (GTDB taxonomy): domain Bacteria; phylum Bacillota; class Desulfitobacteriia; order Desulfitobacteriales; family Desulfitobacteriaceae; genus UBA2264. Next base: position 5,776 of record DATMXV010000267.1, on the reverse strand, counting down.
TCGAAGCCAAAATGGCGCCCTGGCAAATCATTAAAGGGGGAAGCAATACCCTGGTCCGTTTCTCCCTCCCTATTTCGCAGGGGACGATGACGGTCGCAGGCGGGGCGATTTCGGGACAATATGACCTGGCGGGCGTAAGCGCCGCAGTTGAAGTCTCTTTGTCCTGGGTTGGACCAGGAGGGATCCAACAAGCGGAGGGAAGCGGTGATAAGACAAAGCTTATATTTTCACCGGAGAATACTACTTCGCCTGATAGTCCCGGTTATGTTTCTTTGGTAGTAATAGATGATCCGGACAGCAAACTTGATACTGTAGGCAAGGGTCTGTTCAGGGTCTACCTGGTAGATACGCTGCTCAAAAATAAAACCAAAATCAATTATATTTTCGCCCAAATCTTTCCCGATAATTCCAATCTGGCCGGCTGGCTGAAACCTTTCAAATGGACCTATTTTTACAGCAGCAGCCAGGCTCAGGACGCCCTCTGCTTTCTTTGCATGTTGTCAGACAAGAAGTGGCCTGTAAAACCGGCGTTCGAATCGGCCGCCTTTTCCAGTTCAGCCAATGCTGTCATCCTGGTCTCCCAGGAAGTGTTTTTCGGTAATGTCATTCTCCCGGCGATCAAGAAATCGTTTCCGGACGGCAAATTTCAGGTTGCTGTTTCCAATGAAAAATGTACGCTGAAAAATTCCGAAAAGTTCGAGGTTAAGACGTCGAAAGGGTCCATTGCTACCACATCATTTGTTTTAACTGAAAGTGACGGCGGCAATGGCTTGGCCACCGAGGCCTCCGGCAGCGGCCCGCTTAAATTCCTCTTTGGTCTGGCTGACCTTCCCGATGCCTCTTACAGTTGGAGCTGCCGGACAAGCAATCCCCTAAACTTCAGCAACAACAAAGTAACCTTTCTGGCTGACAAAAACCCGGCTATCACCCATGACCAGACAATTAAATGGTATGACTGGGTGCTGCTGGTGGTGGTGGGCATAACCAGCCTGCCGGGGTTGATCTCCGTGATTGTAGACAGCATCAATAATTTTTCCGATCAAGTCAGCGATATAGGCATGGGTAACATCAACGATGAGTTTGAAAAATCGGTGGGCGGTTCGGTCGTGAACCTGGCTTCTTTTGTCAGCTGGCATACCGGCAGCCAGGGATTTAGTCCTGCCAATGCCAGGCTTGAAGGGGCCTTCTATGTCACGGGTAATGTATCGTGAACAGGAGAAGAGTTTTCCTGAATTGTAAATTGAATTGTAAATTAAGGAGGAGACAGTGATGACTACCAAAACAACCACCCCAACAACCACCCCAAATCTGCCTGTTCCCCATGTTGTGGCAGAGATTGTTAACCACAATGATGCGGATACCTACAATTGGGATACCGTGTTCAGCATCCGCTTTAACGATGCCAATACCGCCATTGCTCATAACTGGCCGGCGGTCAGTGACAAAGCTAAGAACTTTTCGCAGGCGGCCACGGATGCCCCAAGCTACAAGGCCAAGGGTATATTTGGTCCGTGGCAATTGACGGTTGGAGGCGACGGCAAAAATATCCGCATGGTCTGTCCGTTCCTTGAGGGAACATATGAAGCCGGGGGAACCAATTATGACTTAACTGACTACAAGGTGGTTATTGAGGTGGGAATGGAATGGGTTCCGGATCCTGACCAGTTTGCCTTTACCGTTAGCGGCAACGATAAAATCGGGCAAATAGTCGCTGCCCTGGATCAAAGCACCGTCAGCCAACTGCTGAAGGATGATTTCGCCGCTCAGCAGAAGCCGCTTTCCGACAGCGCAACAGCAAGAGTGATTAAAAATAGTCTGGAATGGATGATTACCGACGGCAAAACAAATTATTACATTTTTTTCAACCTTGACAAGTACCAGGATCAGTTTCTCCATATTTACATGTTTGAAGACGCTTGGCGCAATAATCTGAAAGTCCTGCAGGATGAAGTCAGTAAAGAGGAGCCCGCGGTTATAATTGTAACCATCGAAAATAATAAAACCAGCGGGATTGCCGCGGCTGTCCTGCCCGAACTGCTGAGTGAATGGTTTAATGCCAATATTAGTGATTTTAACTATGTTTTCTCCGTTCTTGACTTAAGTCCGCAATTATCCAAGTCAGATAAATACCAATGGATCAAACCCACATCCACAAGTTATGCCGTTACCGATAACGGTACTTTGGATAACAGTGTTTTTGGGGTCCTGGCCATGACGCAAAACCGGCTTGCCGCCTCGAACCACCAGGTTTCGAATAATGCGATCCCGACGGGTACCGGTGCCAACGGCGCCAATGCCGGTTTCCTGGTTAACGGGACTGTTTTTCTGAAAAATATGATGCTCAGCGGCGCCCGGGCAATCTTCTGCGATGCCAAAGAGGATGACTTTACAGTGACCAATGACGGTCTGACTATTGAGAACAATGCCAAACTGACTTGGGGCCGCTTCAAAAAAAGCGATTCACCGGTACGCAGTGTCTCTTCCAAGTTTAGCGCCGACCTTGATGCCGGCAACCTGACGAAAGACTTACAGTATGCCTTCGGGCACTGGGTATCAGCGGGTGATCAATCAGTCTTTGTCGGAATTGATGTTTCCGGTTATTCTATCGAAGTGACCGAAAAAGGCCGGAGCTGGTTTCTCTATAAGGGCGAAGACAAATACTCAGGGTACCTGCTGGAACTGGATGACAACAAGATCAATGCCTATACCGCGCTGGTAGTGACCATTGAAAAGAATCAATTTAAAATGAGCCTGATCCACAGCTACATGGAGATTGAGTTCATTGATCTCAAGTACCCCGAAAGCTGGGAGTATGATGTTCACATCAACTTCACGGAACAGGTTCAACTAAGTCTCAAAGAGATTGACGGACGGCAAATCTTCTGGTATGACCAGATTGCCCGTAATATGACAGTGAATGTGACCAAAACCCAGGCGGCAGTTACTGTGGAGATTATTGAGGATGTCATCACGACAGTTATCGGTCTGGTAGCGGCGGTAGCTCCGGTTATCGACGGAATCCGCGGTGCTGTTGCTGTCGGTGAAGTAACTGAAGATGCCGGTTCGGCCATGGTAACGGCCAAAGGCTTCCAGGAAGCGTATAATATTGTGGAAGACGATTGGGTGCTGCTTGATGAAGCTGATGCCGGTGCTAATGCGGCCAGACAGGTCCGCGGCGGCTGGACCGGATTCAAGAATGCCTTTACCGCCACGCGCTGGAAAGTTCTCGGCGGAATTGCCGGGGCAATTACCGCGATTGTGGGCGGTGAGCAGTTGATCTATAAAATTATAGAGGACTGTGCCAAAGGCGACTGGGAAAAGGTTCCCGCCTTTGACGAGTTCGCCAATGAAGTCATCGTGCCCTACAGCTGGCCGGGTATTTCCGGTTATGACCTGAAGTGTTCCTGGTTGGCCGGCTCGCTCCAAATCGGCCTGAAGACCAAATAATTCTAAACAGGTAAAACAGTTTTATTCGAGCAGGGTAAAGTTAGGAGGCTGCTATGGTTACTCCCGGGATAGAAAACGATTCCCCCTTATATACTTATGATTGGGATACCGCCTTTGGAATTCCGGTCCCGCTGGTTAACAAGGCGATTGTGGACAAAAAATCATCCCCGTCCGGTTTCAGTTATGCCGAAGATACCTTTAACGTAAGCGGCGGGTTTGGCGACTGGCAGATAACCCGGGGCGGCGACGGCAAAAATGTCCGCTTTCACTTTCCTCTTAAAAATATCATCCTGACCTATACCAGTACTGGTAAACAAATCCAGTGCCCGGACGGAACTGCTGTCATCGAGGTGAACCTGCACTATATCCCGCATACCGGGGCAGCCGGCGCTTATAAAGGTACACCACATGCCTTGGTGGTCAAGCACACAGCCGATTCATCCGTCCAACCGGCATTTGTCTTGATCTCCCTGGCGCTTAGCCCGGATGTTGGAACCATATCCAATGCCCTCATTCAGGAGGGTCTGAAGAATTGGGGTAATGAGCATCTGAATGAGTTTAACCACATCTTTAACGTGGTCGATTTAAACCGGATGATTGACAAGGACCAGTGGGGATTTGTCACGCCCAACTACATCAGCTATGCTTATCTGGATGGGGAAACTCCGGAAACCAGCACCTTGGGCGTATTGTGCATGACCGGTTACAGGACCGGCACAAACCTGGCTGAACAGATCTCCTCTAATATTATTCCGCAAGGCAGCAAGGCCGGATTCGCAATTTCGCAAGCGCGGACCTTAAAGGATCTGGTGGGGCCGGCCGTCTGCCATGCCTACAAGGGACTAGACGATACTAATTTTATGATGAACCAAGAGGGGGATGAATTGTATCTTAAAGACGGGGTGAGTCTTGATCTGGGGCCGGTGGAACACGACGGTTCAACTTATTACCCCAAACTGGTGCGCCTGAACCTGAAGTCAAACGGCAAGCTCTTTATAATTACCAGCTTCACAGAAACTGAGGTTTCACCCGGGATTACGGCCGCCTGCCAGGCGACAAACTGGTATACCATTGAACTGGGCAACTCCAAAAACGGTCAGACCCTGGCCTTTAAGGAGGCCCAAAAGGGGGATGTCCAACATAGCATCCACCACTCGGTGGGCCTTATCATTACAGAAATTGTTATCTCAATTGCCGCGGCCATTGCCCTGATTATCCTGACGGTGGCCACTGAAGGCGCCGTCCTGATTGTGGGCGGTCTGGTTATTGGTCTGATTATGGGCGCGGTTATCCTGACCCCGGACATTATAGATTTGTTGAATACGGATGATTCGCCGGCGATTGATCTTCTGACGGTCAATGCCGTGGATCCGATTAAGTGGACCGGAAGTTCCGATTTTAACTTGAATTATGCCTGTCAAAATGTCTCCATGCAACTGGGGGGAACCCCTTTGTTTGTATAGAGACGGCCGGCTGACTATGACCGTAATATGACCGTAAAAGGAGAACTGGGTGATATGAATGATAAGAATTACCGGACAGTTAAGCTCAAGCATGCCCTGGTTTTGCCTGGGGGCAACACCGCGGAAAAGCATGTGTTTACCATCTCGTTCCAATCCTATGATCAAGGCCCTCTCCCCAAAGCAGAAAACTTTGGGATTACCGATCCGGACAAAATAGAAAAGTTCGAGCAAATTAGCAAAATGCTGATATCCTATAATGAACCGTTTTTCCAGTGGCTTGAAGCTGATGCGAAAAATACGATCTTGTTTACTGAGGATCCGCTTTCCGCCCTGAAAAGTGCCTTCCCGGAATTAGCGGCCGGGCTGATTGCCGGTGTTTAGAATTCCGCTTTCCGTTTCATAATTTTGGCCGTACGGCACTGCTTGACGCGATCGGTAAGATAATTCATAAGATTGGCAATGCCCACAGGCAGACCGCACAGGAGCAGAGAGCAGACAAGGCGATTTGACGCTGTTGCCACGGCTGCGAGATTCGGGATTAGTGCTAACAGGGCGGCAAACTATCATGCTGACAGGGAAGGGACAAGGCTGAATTATGAGGCCCTGAGTCATGCTGTAAGTGAGTTGCGGGCGGGCGGGGCGCTTGCAGATAGTTGGAAAGCGGAAATTGATGAAGACTATGAAAAGCGAAATAAATAAAACTAAGGTGGATTTAAAAGGAATTTTTTGGGCTCCCTTCAAAGTAGACAGATGAAATAAAAAAACATCTGGAAACTTAGGAGGGAGCATTTTCATGAAGCACCACGAAACGCTCATAACATCTTTCCTTGAATATTAGTCACTATATATGGTACTATAATTAATAG
>DATMXV010000266.1:0-4592 GCA_035561335.1 Desulfitobacteriaceae bacterium | reverse complement strand
GTACTATTTGGCCGCGTACCCATATTTCTTTAATATTCCAATCCGGATCCAGTCTTAAAAAGGTAGCTTCTTTTCCCTTCTCCAGGGAACCTGCTCTCCGGTCAAGCCCCAGCAGTCCGGCAGGGACTAACGAGGCCATCCTGACAGCCTCGGGAACTGGAACCCCAACTTTAAAAATCATTGTTTTGACACCGTCAAGCAAAGAAGCCACCCCGCCTGCCAGGCTACCATCGGCAAGCCGGGCTTCACCCTGGCGCACCAAAACAGTCTGCCCGCCTAATTCATATTCGTCCTCAGGCATCCCCAGCGCGCGCATCCCGTCAGAAACCAGGACCAGCCTGTCTGCTCCTTTTAAACGATATAGGATACCTAAAATACTATGATGGAGATGGACCAAATCGGCGATTACTTCCAGCATAACCTCATCATCCGTCAAAGCCATCCCAATAAGGCCCGGCTCGCGGTGGTGCAGCCGGCGCATAGCATTAAAGCCGTGCGTAATATGCCTGATCCCCCATTTCTTTCCCTGCCGGGCCTCGGACCAGTCTGCCGCCGTATGGCCTGCCGAAGGAATTATTCCCAAACGGATACTCTCCGTAATCAGCGCTTCAGACCCGGGTAACTCCGGGGCCAGGGTTAAGATCTTTAAATTGTTTCCGGACCAGGCCTGGAATTTGTGTAGCAAACCAAGCGAAGGTTCCCGGAGATGAACGGTTTTTTGCGCCCCGGAAAACTGTCCCGAGATAAAGGGACCTTCCAGATGTACTCCCAGACATTCGGCCGTATCCGGATAATTGCGCCGCTGACCGGAATTCCTAAAAGCCGGGGAATTTCCGGAGTGACTGGAAAGACTGATAAAATTATTGACCGCTTGAAGACTTGCCGCCAACCGGCTTTCCGTGGCCGTCATCGTCGTTGCCAGGAAAGCCGTTGTCCCCAATCTTAAAAGCGTCCGGGCAACTTCAAGTAATGAATCCAGCCGGGCATCCATAATATCAGCTCCGCCGGCCCCATGGACATGGGTATCTATAAGGCCGGGGATCAGCCAGTCCTCCTCTCCCCCTGGAAATGGTTCCGGGGAACCTGCGAGATCCGCAATTTGATTTTCCGCAATTGTCATTGCCGCCCCGTAAAGTACTTGCGTGGGCGTAACCACCCTGATTCCGGAGATAACCCGCCTGTCCGCAGAAGCCTGCAAACCGTCCACCATCCTTTACCTCCTAATCGCATAAATCATCTTCCCAAAATTCTTTTAATTTCTTCTTGACTAATTTTACAAAAAATATAGAAACAAAAATCGAACATGATTTAGGTTATTCAAGAAGGAACCCGCCGGGTTCCTTCTTCTACTTACGCACCATTAATTTCTTGATGGCCTTGTCAAGGCCCTCTAAAGTCAATTCATACATGGGAAAAATATTCCCGACCATTCTGATCGTTTCCGAACCGTAAACCCGCTCCCAAATCCTCTCCGGAATAGGGTTGAGCCAGACATTATAGGGGAATTTCCGGGCTAAACGCTCCAGCCAGGTAATTCCCGGGAGGTCGTTTCCCATCCCCCAATAGATATTGCCGTCGACCAGCACAAGTTCGCTGGGGGCCATGGCCGCGTCCCCGATGATAACCATCTTATAATCCAGATTAAGTGAACCCATGATCTCTTCCGTTTTAACCGCTTTATAGGTATTGTGGGTAGCATCCAGATACAAATGATCATAGATGCAGTTGTGAAAATAATAAAACCGCAAATCCTGAAAATGGGAAGCTTTATGCACCGCAGTGAATAATTGGCTGCAGGTGTTGACATAGGGGTACATGGAACCGCCCACATCCATCAGGACAATGACCTTGACCGCGTTTTTGCGTGACCTTGACCAGACAAGCTTCAGTTGTCCGGCATTTTTGCAGGTTTCATCAATAGTCTCATCCAAATCAAGCTGGTCTTTTACCCCTTCCAGCCGGGTACTGAATTGCCGCAAACGGCGCAGGGCGACTTCAAACTGGCGCACCCCCAGGGTTTCGTCAGTCCGGTATCCCCGGTAATTGCGCTCCGCCGCCACTTTTACCGCTGAGCGGCCGTGGGATTCTCCCCCGATCCTGATGCCACCCGGATGAAAACCGGAGTGCCCGAAGGGAGAAGTCCCGCCGGTGCCGATCCATTTGTTCCCGCCGTGATGGACCCCGTCCTGGGTACGCAAACGTTCTTCCAAAGCGGCCTTTAAGCTTTCCCAATCCGGCAAGCCCAATTTGCTCAGGATCCGGTTACGTTCTTCTTCCGAAAACATTCTGGCCGGCAAGGGATTCTCCAGCCATTTGGAAACCAGGTCCGATAATTTTTCCGGAGTCTCTATCCCCTGAAAATAATGTTGAAAAGCCAGGTCATATTGATCAAAGTGGCTTTCACTTTTAACTAAAACAGCCCTCGCAAGATAATAAAACCCTGACAAGCCGGCTCCCGCCAAACCTTTATTCAAGGCTTCCATTAAAGTCATCCACTCGGTAATCGAAACAGGGATCCCTTCCCGGCGCAATAAATAAAAAAAGTTCGTAAACATCTGTTTTTACCAGTTGAACCCGCGGTTTTGCGGTTTGGTCTGGCTCCCGGCCCCGCGGGAATGCAGGTGTTTCAAGGCCAAATCGAAATCCTGATTCTTTTTTAGTAAAGCCCCCAGGAAAGGTATCTCCTGACAAATTTTATCCGGATGGATGCCGCCAATCGATAAAGCCTGGACCCAGTCCAAAAGCTCACTGGTACTGGGCTTTTTCTGCATACCGGGGATGCTGCGCAGCCAATAAAAGGCTTTTAAAGCCTCAGCAAGCAAATTTTCCGCCAGTTTGGGAAAATGCACATAGACAATTTCTTCCATCATTTTCTGGTCGGGGAAGTCTATATAGTGAAAAATACAACGGCGCAAAAAGGCATCCGGCAGTTCTTTCTCCGCATTGCTGGTGATGATAACAATCGGCCGGTGTTTAGTCGTAATGGTTTCTCCTGTTTCCGGGATGTAAAAACTCATGACATCCAATTCCCAAAGCAAATCATTGGGGAACTCCAAATCAGCCTTATCGATTTCATCAATTAAAAGCACAACCCTTTCCTGAGACTCAAAAGCCTCGCCCAGTTTGCCTAATTTGATGTACTGTTTGATATTCGAGACATCCTTATCCCCAAACTGACTGTCATAAAGACGCTGGACAGTATCATAAACATAGAGGCCGTCCTGGGCCTTGGTAGTGGATTTAATATTCCAGATAATCAGGCGAAGGCCCAGTGAACGGGCAATACTCTCCGCCAGGACTGTTTTTCCCGTACCCGGTTCTCCCTTAATTAAGAGCGGCCTGCTTAAAGTTACGGAAATATTGACACTGTTCCGGAGGTCATCCGAAACTATATAATCCTCGGTTCCTTTGTATGTCAGTTGATCATTCATTCCTAATCAGCAACCTCCTTATACGTCTTACCCCTATAAAGTATATATTTTGGCGCGACAAAATTCAACCGCGGCCTTGGGGCTGCCGCGGCCGGTATTCATTATTTTGTCTGTTTAAAGCCGGATAACTTTTTCAACCTTATGCATTATTTCAATAATTGAGGGCATATTCGATATTTTTCCGGCAATAATTTTGTCCTTAATATCGTAAAACTCCAGACAGGTTGCACAGGCCAGGATCTCCACGCCTTTATCCTCCAAAGCCCGGAGGGCTTCAAACGCCGGAAATTCCGCTAACAGGAGCCGGACCCCTCTTTCGACCAGCAAAATATATGCCGGCAGTTCCCCGGCCTCAATAAGCTTATTAAAAAAACTCTGCATTAAGATTGCCCCCAGCTTGGAGTCCTGTTCCCCTATTTTATCGGAAGCAATGTAATAAGCAAAAGACATTTACGGCCCATCCCCTTTCTTTATAATAATAACATTATTTTTCCTCATAAAAAAAGGCCGTCAAAACTTAATGTTTTAAATGGCCATATCCTGAATTCTTTTCAATTATTCCTTTAAATTATTCCTTTTGGGAAAACCCGAAAGCCCCAATTTTATCAGCTACCAGTCTATACTCTCTCAGGCTGTAACTGTAGGGCCTGATCAGGTTAAGATCCGGCCGGCCTTTTTGGTCCAAAACATCTTCATTATAATGAACTGCCAAAATCTCGGCAATAAAAGCGTCATGGCTCCCCAGACTAAGGATTTGCCGGACTTTACATTCCAGATTTACCGGACATTCGCTGATTAAGGGGGGTTTAACAAAAGCGGCAGTTGTTGTTGTGAAACCGGTTCCCTCAAATTTATCTACCTTTTCACCGGAAACCAGGCCGCAATAATCAACCTGTTTAACCTGGTCAACTGAAGGAATATTAATAACAAATTCCCCGGAATTTTTAATTAATTTATGCGAGTAGCGCGCCGGATTGACTCCTATATATAAGATAGGAGGTTCGGAGTTCATTATTCCGGTCCAGGCAATTGTCACAATATTGGGGGCACTGTCCGCTGTCTTTGCTGTTACGAGAACAGTGGGCAGAGGAAAAAGAACAGTATTCGGTTTTTGAACTATTTTATTAATTTTTATCACACCCTTAATAATTATAAATAGAT
>DATMXV010000265.1:0-5843 GCA_035561335.1 Desulfitobacteriaceae bacterium | reverse complement strand
TGGCTGATTGCCGGTATTATTATCGGCTTAAATGCAGTTCTGCTTTTCCTGACTTTCACCGGTAACGTCTAAGGAAGGTAAAGCTTTACATTGGCCATCATTCCGGGCTTGAGTTCTCCGGCACTATTATCTATCAGAATCTCCACCGGGAACAGTCCGGTCTTGGCATCACAGGCAGGGGCGATATTGACCACCGTGCCCTCGCTGACCGAGTCAATGGCCGGCACTTTGATCTCTGCTTTCGTTCCTGTTTTTACTTCAGAAACAGCGGTTTCTGTTACATATATACGCACGATCACGTTTTGGGCGGCGATTAAGGTGAGGGCTGTTGTCTGCGGGGAGGCCATATCCCCAAGGGCGATTTCCTTTGAGGCCACTTCTCCGGACATCGGCGCTTTCACAAGACAATCAGCCACTTTCTTTTGCGCTATTTCCAGGGCGGCCCCGGCACTTTCCATTTGCGCCTGGGCAGCATTCAAAGCCGCCTTGGCGGAATTTTGGGCAGTTTGCAACTGGGCCAGGGTTGTATCAACTTTTGACTTGCCGGCGTCAAGCTCCACTTTGGAGATTGCCCCGGCATCATATAAGGACTGCAAGCGGGTATAATCAGCTGCAGCATCGTTATATGCCGTCTGGGCAGGCAGGATATTTGCCTGGCTGTCATAAGATTTTTGGCTGTTATTATAAGCAGAAAGCGCGGCATTGTAATTGGCTGCAGCCTGTTTAAGCTGCAGTTCCAGGTCCGTACTGTCCAAAGTAAATAGGACCTCACCTTTTTCGACCCACTGACCGATTTCCGCCTTGATCATCTTAACCCTGCCGGAAACATCCGGTGTTACCGCAATTTCAGCCGCAGCCTCAATTGAACTGACATAATCAGGCCTGCCGGCTGCTTCCCCGTTTTGGTTTACCGTTATATTATTGGCAGTTTCTTTAAGGTGGATTGTTACCGTGGCATTCATACCAAAGGTCAAAGGAAGATTTTCTTTATTCTCAATAATGACTTTTACAGGAATAAGCTGCGTAACTTTGGTATAGGTCCCACTTGTACTGAAACTTGTCGGGTTGGAAAAATAGGTTTGGGTGGTCCGGTCAATTTCACTGACGCCGCCTTTAAACGTTTTCCCGGGATAAGCATCGATTTTAACATCGGCAATCTGCCCAACCTGAATTTTCCTGATATCTGTTTCTTCAATATTAACCCCGATATAAAGATTATCTGTGTCGGCAACCACCGCCAGCTGTGTAGCCGGAGTAACCATCTGCCCCTCGACCCCGTCATTTTCGACCACAGTACCGGTAATCGGGGAAGTAATATAGGGTAAAACCTCCTGCCGGCCCAGAATCTCATCCTGCTCAACGCGTTTGCCTTCTTCGGCGCTCCATTCCAGTAATTTGCCCGTCATGCTGGGGGTAATGTGGTACATTTTCGCTGTTACCTTGGCATTATCCGTCGTAAAATAACGGCTGTTGCTGCTGAAAAAATAGAAACCGGCACAGCCTGCAAACAAGATAACCACTGCCAGGATTATGAAAAGGATTGTTTTCTTGCTTTTCTTGCTTTTTTTGCTTTTTTCTTCCCCGTTATTTTCTTTTACGCCCTCTATCTTGACGTCATTGGAGTTTTGCTTTTGGGCACTTGATTTTTCTTTCATCTCCCGGTCCTCCTTTTCTCCTCAATTATGATCAGCTTTCTGCAAACTGGCTTTTGTAAAGTTCGGCATAAAAACCATCCCTGGCCAGTAATCCCTGGTGATTGCCTTGTTCAACGATATCACCGTCTTTCATAACCAAGATCAAATCTGAATCTTTAATTGTGGAAAGCCGGTGGGCAATCACAAAACTCGTTCTGCCCCTCATTAATTTGTTCATGGCCTTTTGAATCAAAATCTCGGTCCTGGTATCGACCGAACTTGTCGCTTCATCCAAAATCAAAATTTTGGGATCAGCCAGAATGACCCTGGCTATCGTAATTAATTGTTTCTGCCCCTGGGAAATATTACTGGCCTCTTCATTAAGGACCATATTATAGCCGTCCGGCAAGGCCCTGATAAATTCATCACAATAAGCAGCCTTTGCCGCTTCCACCACCTCTTCATCTGTTGCCCCGAAGGTCCCATAACGGATATTGTCTTTAATAGAAGCATTATAAAGCCAGGTTTCCTGAAGGACCATGCCGAACATCGCCCTCAGGTCATTACGGGTAAAATCGAAGATATCATGACCATCGATTAAAATTTTTCCTTTATCAATGTCATAAAACCTCATCAAAAGTTTTACAATAGTAGTTTTTCCGGCGCCTGTCGGACCGACTATGGCTACTCTTTGCCCGGGTTTAATTTTCGCGGAAAAGTTCCGGATAACGGTTTTATCCTTATTGTAGCCGAAACTGACATTTTCAAATTCAACATTTCCCTGAAAATCCCGGGGTTTAAGCGGTTCCGGGGTTTCCGGGATTTCCTCTTTTTCAGCCAGGAACTCAAAAACACGTTCGGCGGCGGCAACCGTTGCCTGGAGGGTGCTGGAGACGGCGGCAAGTTGACCGACCGGCTGCGTGAATTGCCTCATATATTGGATGAAAGCCTGGATATCCCCGATTTCAACTAATTTTTTGACAGCCAAATAACCCCCGAGGATACTTACGACAACATAACCCAGGTTCCCTACGAAATTCATTACCGGCATCATTATGCTCGAGGCAAACTGGGATTTCCAGGCGGAATAAAACAGTTTATCATTTACTTTCTCGAAAATCTCAATCGATTCTTCTTCCCCGCTGAAGGCCTGAACAATATTATGTCCGCCATACATTTCTTCAATATGACCGTTAATTTCGCCCAAATACTTCTGTTGGTCTTTAAAAAACCTTTGGGACCTCTTAATTACTATGCCGACAATGCCCATCGATAACGGTACCACTACCAGGGCAGCCAGGGTCATCGCCCAGCTGATCGACAACATCATGGCCAGGATGCCCACGATACTGGTAACAGAGGTGATAATCTGAGTTAAACTTTGATTGAGCGTCTGGTTCACCAGATCAACATCATTCGTCAGGCGTGACAGGATTTCCCCATGTGTTCTGGTGTCATAATAATTCAGGGGAATCTTATTCAATTTTTCGGAAATATCTTTGCGCAGTTTATAGGTTACATCCATCGAGACCCCGGTCATCATATAGCCCTGCACATAGGAACAAACAGCAGAAATAATATAGAGAATAATTAAAATAAAAATTATTCTGCCGATATACTGAAAGTCGGTTAAAAGACCGGTATTATAATACCAGGCAAACAACCCCTCGGCTAATTTGGTCGTGACTTTACCCAGTAATTTAGGCCCGATAATGGAAAAAACCGTGGAAAGTAAAGCAAAAAAGATAATAATCAGCATCGTGGCTTTATAGGGTTTCAGGTAACTTGCCAAGGTGCGAATAGTCTTTTTAAAATCTTTGACCTTAGCCCCCGGAATCCCAAAACCCGGACCTGGTCCGCCTGGTCCGGGCCCTGGCCTGGGGCCAGCCCCAGGCCTGCCGGGAGGTCCTGCCCGCCGTTCTCCGTTCACCTTGCCAATTCCTCCTCACTTAATTGCGAATAGGCAATCTCCCGGTAGACTTCGCAATCTCTTAAAAGTTCGCGGTGCTTGCCAAGCCCCACAATATGCCCATTATCCAAAACAATAATCTGATCGGCATGCATAATCGTGCCGACACGTTGAGCAACCAGGAGAATGGTACTTTTGTCTGTCTCCTGTTTCAAAGCTGCCCGCAGATTCCTGTCAGTCTTAAGGTCCAAGGCCGAAAAGCAATCATCAAAGATATAAATCGGCGCATTTTTTACCAAAGCCCTGGCAATAGACAGTCTTTGCTTTTGTCCCCCGGAAACATTCGTCCCCCCCTGGGCAATGACGGCCTCGAAACCTTCCGGATTCGCGCTGATAAATTCCGTGGCCTGGGCAATGGCCGAAGCCTTTTCCAGGTTTTCCAGAGACGCGTTTTTATCGGCATAAGCCAGGTTCGACTTGATTGAACCTGAGAAAAGAACACTTCTCTGGGGTACATACCCGATTTTATCACGCAAAGTCTTGCGGGTGACTGTGCGGATATCCTGGCAGTTAATTAAAATTTCGCCGGCAGCAACATCATAAAAGCGCAATATCAGATTCACCAGCGTAGACTTGCCGCTGCCCGTTGACCCGATAATTGCTGTTGTCTGTCCGGGCTTGGCGCAAAAGTTAATGTTGTGCAAAACGTCATTTTGGCCGCCGGGATAACGGAAACTGACATTACGGAACTCAATTACGGGTTGAAAATCCTCTCTGAAAGCAACCGGTTGCCGCGGGTCCAGGATACTTGGCTGAGTCTCCAGGACTTCGGCAATTCTTTCCGCCGACACAGCAGCCCTGGGGAACATGATAAACATTATCGACATCATTAAAAAGGCCATGATGATCTGGATGGCATATTGCATGTAGGCCATCATATCACCGATATTCATTTGAAACGCCGAAACCTGTTTGGCGCCAACCCAGACAATTATTACAGTGACAAGGTTAAAAATTAACATCATTACCGGCATCATCAGCGCCATGAGACGATTGACATAAAGGTTGGTATCTGTTAAATCCTTATTTGCCTTGTCAAAGCGGTTGATTTCGAATTTTTGCGTATTAAAAGCCCTGATGACCAGCATCCCTTCAATATTTTCGCGGGTAACCAGGTTTAAGCGGTCCACCAAATCCTGAATGATTTTAAACTTGGGTATGGCCAGGGAAAACAAGAGCATAATGGTTCCGACTAAAAAAATAACGGCAACCCCAATAATCCAGGACATTGAAGGACTGCTGGAAATGGCTTTAATTACACCCCCGACCCCCAAAATCGGAGCGTAAATAACCAAGCGGATCATCATCACCAAAACAGTCTGGATTTGGGTAATATCATTAGTTGTCCGGGTAATCAGGGAGGCGGTGGAGAATTTATCGAATTCGGCATTCGCAAAGTTCTCAACTCTTTTAAAGAGGTCGGAACGCAAATCATGAGCTACCCCGGCAGCAGTCATGGAAGCTAAATAACCCACGATTACCGAAGCCGCTGTTCCCAGGAGGGTAAGGCCGAGCATAATTGCGCCTGTTTTTAAGATGAAATTAAGTTTTCCAGACATAACCCCGGTATTGACAATGTCCGCCATATAATCAGGCAATGCCAAATCACAGTTGGCCTGCAGGAATAACAGGGCAACAGCACAGAGAATTATTCCGCTGTATGATCTTAAATATTTAAGAAGCTTAAACACTGAATACCCCTTCCTCTTTTTATTCGGCTATAACTTTATTTCCGGCTATAATCACTGACGATTAAATAAAGCTTGTTTAACAAGCGCAATAACTCCTCCGTATCTTTTTCTCCCATCTTGTCAAAGATTTTGGCCAGCTCTTGCAGAAAAAACTGAAATTGCTTACTCAAACACTGCTTGCCGCTCTCAGTCAGCCGGACATAGACACGCCGCCGGTCACTTTTTGTGGTGATCCGCTCAACATACCCTTTATCCTCAAGGGTATTAATCATCTGTGAAACTGCCGGTTTACTGATGTCTATAAGCTCGCTTAAGGCTGAAATTGTTACTCCTTCATTTTCAAAGCTATTCATTTTAATCATCTTCAACATCATAATTTCCCGGCGCGCGATCCCGCCGCCCGTAATTTTTCTGTTCATATTTAACTTATGGAACTTTTGCATGAGATCATGAATCTTTTCGATATTGCCATTGTTCATTAATTTACCTTCCCTTCCCTATTCTTTTTTAATAAATTTTTATATGTAATTGAATTTATCTCAGCAAAAT
>DATMXV010000264.1:0-3967 GCA_035561335.1 Desulfitobacteriaceae bacterium | reverse complement strand
GGAATCCTCAATCATACCCTAACAGACAAATACCTCGAATTCCTGGGCTATGAAGATATAGCCAAAAGATACGAGGCACTGCACTTAAGCTATTGAACCGCCGTGTACGGAACCGTACGCACGGTGGTGTGAGAGGTCGGGAGCGACCTACTTGATTAGCTAAACTACCCGTTTGACGGGCAATGATGATGTGATAGATCCGTTGAGTTTTTAACAGATTGGCCATATTATCGTAGTGGGCAGGCCCGTTCAATATAAAATTATTCCGTATCCCATTGTAACTGCTGTAGCTCCGTAATCACAGCGGTTGTTTTGCTTAATAATTTTAGGACAAATAGTCCAATATGTCAATAGGACTTATCGTCCCAAGATATACTTGCTTTGGTGATAATGATGCGATTAAAAATACGTGATGTTCGTGAAGATCATGATCTAACCCAACAGCAAGTTGCGGAATACTTAAGGTGCGATCAATCTTTATACTCCAAATATGAGCGAGGGGAGCGTGAAGTTCCGCTAAATATCATGATTAAACTTGCCCAGTTTTATAAAACCAGCATCGACTACCTGGTTGGACTTACAGAAAATAAAAAACCTTATCGCTGAATGAAAAACTATCCTGATCGAGATGTTCTTTTGAGCGCTGAAGAAGCTGGGAATTTACGATTAACTGATTGCAATTCAGGTCGTGAAATTTAGGAGTTTTTGAAAACTATTCCAATAACTCTTTTTTTATTGTCAGCTGCCGCCCAGGCCTGTCCGATAATCGTAAACGTTTACGATTATCGGACAGGCCTGTTTATATGAGGTTTGTTACATGCGTATAACGGCTGGGTTCAACCGGCATTTTTTTATCTCCTCAAGGCACGTGGAGACGGTGGCCTTAAGGACGAATTAGCGCTGTCTTAACCGGGTTCGGCATTCCGGAAATTATTTCCCCAATAAGTCGTCAAAAAAAGTTCTTAAAATGGGTTTATATAGAAACCGACAATCATTATGGGTTCGCGCCTGACTTAAGAAATGAAAGCTGTCAGCAACCCTTGAGTGCACAAAATAACGTACTTGGCGGGGAGGGGCTATTGCATTATGAATATTGACCTGCTATATGTATATTGACAACATTTGATTATAATCTTGTCTCAATGAGGTGAGAGGAAAATAATCTGGCTGTCGTTAAAATTATTTGGTAGAATTGTCTAAAAAGCTAACCGGCTTTGATGGGAGCGACTATGCAAACTTCCGCCCTATTATTAATTGCCTCACTCGGAGCTATTTCCGTCTTATTGATGTTGTACGTCTATATCTTTATATTTGAACGGAGGCTTTTTCTTGGCCTATGGTTTATCGGCTGGGCCATCATCGGGTTTAATTATAGTCTGGATGCTTTTTTCCCTGACTTGCTGAGACAAAACCATCTGATTTTATTGCTTAGTCTAAGTTCATATTTCTGTGCAAACCTTTTAATAGTTTGGGGTACTTTCATATTTCTGAAAATCAAAGCCGGAATATCCCTGTTTTTAAGTATAGGAATCATCTGGTTATTATTTTTTATCTTTTTCTCATACCGTAATTGGCCGGATCTGCGGATGATTCAATTCACCTATTTAGCGGTATTTGCTCTATCCTGCTGGGTAGGGGTAGCTCTGATCAGGTCGGCCAAAAGGTACGGAAACCTCGTTCTTTTACTAGGTTGCTTAAATATAGCCTGGGTCGGCAATACCGTTATTTTTTCTTATATTTTAAAAATGCCGCAAATGACTCCCTATATTGTTTCCCAAATTATCCTGCTTTTGAACGCAATCGGACTTATTCAGCTTTTCTTTAAAGAACAAAAAGATACCATTAAGCAGGGATTGTCTCACATAACTTACCTTACTTGCCATGACGAATTAACCGGATTATATAATAAAAATTATTTTGACAAGAAAATACAAGAGCTGAAAAAAAACAATGACTGCCTGCCCATCTCCTTAATCGTTGGCGATATGAACGGTCTGAAATTAGTTAATGATGTTTTTGGTCATCAGGAGGGAGATAATTGGCTTAAAAGGATGGCTCTTATCATTCAACAAGCTTGTCGTCAAAATGATATTATCGCAAGATGGGGCGGTGATGAGTTCGCTATTATTCTTCCCAACACGGACAAAGAAACAGCTCTCAATATTGGACATAAGATTGACGCAGCCTGTAAAAGTAATCAGGACACGGATATTCTTTTAAGTATATCCGTGGGTGTAGCAACCAAAACCGATAGCGAGGGGGATTTGTCCAAGGTTTTAAAAGAAGCTGAAGAAGTAATGTATGAAATTAAGCTTATCGAAGGCAAGAAAGCCAGGTGGACCATCGCTGAAACCTTAGGTAAACTGTTGCAGGAAAAAGGTTATGAAATCAAAAAACACATAGAAAGAATGGAATCTCTCGGTGAAGAGTTCGCCCAAATTCTTAACTTTTCCAGGGAAGACCATAATAACCTTATACAGGCTATAAAAATACATGACATCGGTAAAATTGGGATATCTGAAGATATTGTTTTGAATAACTCCCGTCTTAATGAATCAGAATGGCTTATTATGAAAAAACATGTCGAAATTGGCTATCGAATTGCTCATACGTCCGGAGAATTTGCCCATCTCGCCGATATCATTTTATATCACCATGAATGGTGGAACGGTCAAGGCTATCCCCAGGGACTTAAAGAAGAAGAGATTCCTCTTTTTTCCCGTATCATATCCATTTTGGACGCCTTTGACGTCATGACTCACCGCCAGCCTTATAAACCGGCCAGGACTACAGATGAAGCTCTGCAGGAACTTTGTCTCAAAGCAGGAACCCAGTTTGATCCTGTTTTAGTTCCGGTTTTTATTAAGATGATGAGCAATAAAAAGCCCCGGCAATTAACCAATTAACCCGTTAATTTAGAGAGAAAAAGCAGCTTATGTGCGCTTTGCTTATTATTTTGCTGATTTTGCCGTCTTGCTTGAGTTTAACGTAAGATATTTAAGCATCAAAGTTATGATTAATGTGGTTGTTTGTCGCCGTAATGCCCTAATAATGTTATTTAATGATTTATATTGTGTAGATAAACAGGACAGAATGAAGGGGGTTAAGCTTTATTGTCTATAAATATCTAACGATATTTCACAATATTATAATGATTTAAAAAACGGACTGGGGAGAAATGACATGGGCGAATTAAGTACGTTGCCGAACATCGCCGCCAAGCTGGAAGCACAGCTTGCTGAAGTTGGCATTACCACAAGCGAACAGCTGAAAGAGACCGGCAGCCGGGAAGCCTGGTTGCGCATTCTTGCCCGCGACCCGTCCGCCTGTCTGATGCGGCTTTCCGCCTTGGAGGGTGCGCTTCAGGGTGTGAGGTGGCCCTATTTGGATGAGGAGACAAAAAAGTCTTTGAAAGAGTTTTATAACCGGTACAAGGGAAGGCGCCGGCAGATGCCCAAACCGCGAAAAATGTTGGGGAGTTGGGAAGCGCCGTACGTTCAAGCACTGGTGAAGCTGATTGAAACGCAAAGCAAGGCGACAATCGCGAACTGGTGTATTTCCTATGCAGCTGAAAATATCCTGCCGGTCTTTGAAAAAGCATTCCCGGGCGACGCCCGCCCGCGGGCCGCCTTGAATGCTGCGCGCAACTGGCTCGCCGGGGAAATTAAACTGCCCGCTGTGAAGAAGCTTATCCTTGACGCGCACGCCGCCGCCAGGGAAGCGGAAACAAATCCGGCGGCGCAAGCCGCCGCGAGAACTTGCGGGCAAGCGGCGGCGACGATTCACACGCCGACGCACTCGCTTGGGCTTGTGTTCTACGGCGCGGCGGCAATTGCCTATGACCGGATCGGAACGGACGCAGAACCGGAAGTTTACGAACAGATAGCCGCCGAGGAATGCGCCAGGATGGAAGCGGCTTTGCGCGCTGTTGCTGTGGAGAGTGAACCTAACCCGGCTAAAATCAACT
>DATMXV010000263.1:0-14372 GCA_035561335.1 Desulfitobacteriaceae bacterium | reverse complement strand
GAAATATTAACGACGGAGGTTTGGGATGAAAAAACCACGTTATAAACGGATTGTCCTGAAACTAAGCGGAGAAGCTCTTGCCGGGGACCAGGGTCACGGAATTGTTCATGAAGTGATTGAATCCGTTGCCAAACAGGTTGCTGAAATCCATACCATGGGTGTGGAAACTGCCCTGGTAGTCGGGGGAGGAAACATTTGGCGAGGTATTGCCGGCAGTTCCCAAGGTATGGATCGTGCTACAGCAGATTATATGGGGATGTTAGCAACAGTTATAAACGCCTTGGCTTTGCAGGATGCGTTAGAGAAGCACGGGGCAGATACCCGTGTAATGTCTGCCATTGAAAT
Organism: Desulfitobacteriaceae bacterium; assembly: GCA_035561335.1. Lineage (GTDB taxonomy): Bacteria > Bacillota > Desulfitobacteriia > Desulfitobacteriales > Desulfitobacteriaceae > UBA2264. The sequence continues at coordinate 14,027 of DATMXV010000263.1, read as the reverse complement.
GAAACAAGTTGCCGAACAATATATCCGGCGGCGGGCTATTCGACATATAGCTAAGGGAAGAATAGTAATATTTGCTGCCGGGACCGGTAATCCGTATTTTTCAACTGATACTACCGCTGCCCTTAGAGCTGCGGAGATTGAGGCGGATGTTATTTTAATGGCGAAGAAGGTTGATGGGGTATTTGATTCCGATCCTGTAAAAAACCTGTCTGCTAAAAAGTTTGCTAAGTTAAGTTACCTGGACGTCTTGAGCAAAGGGTTGGGTGTCATGGATTCTACCGCGACTTCTCTTTGTATGGATAATAATATTCCCCTGCTTGTTTTTAGTATTATTGAAGATGGAAATATTCTTAAAGCTGTGATGGGTGAAACTATAGGAACCTGTATAGGGAGGGACTGTTAATGATTCCTGACGTGCTTAAAGAAACTGAAGAAAGAATGCATAAAGGTGTTGATTCCTTACGCAAGGAATATGGAACAATCCGGGCCGGACGTGCTAATCCCAGTATTTTGGATAAAGTAAGTGTTGACTACTATGGGACCCCGACTCCTGTGAACCAACTTGCCAATATCTCAGTGCCGGAACCACGCTTGATGTTTCTTCAGCCTTGGGATAAAAGCAGTTTGCCGGCGATAGAAAAGGCAATATTAAAGTCCGATCTGGGATTAAATCCTTCCAGTGATGGAACAGTTATCAGGATCATGATTCCCCAGCTTACTGCGGAAAGACGTACTGAACTTGTCAAGACTGTGAAAAAGAAGGCTGAAGAAGCCAGGGTAGTTGTCCGTAATATCCGCCGCGATACCAATGAAAAATTAAAGAAAATGGGAAAAGAGCATGCTTCAGAAGATGAGATCAAAAAAGCCCAGGAGAAAGTTCAAAAGATGACCGATAAGTTCATTAAGGAAATTGACTCAGTTACTGAGATCAAAGAAAAAGAAATCACTGAGGTATGATAAGTATAGATTTATGGTTAGGATACAAATGGAATGAGTTAAGTGAGGAGCTTGAGAAAGAAGGCCTAGCTTTTTCCTATCAGGTTATTAGTCCGCCTGGTTGTTGCAGAGAATCAGATGGCGATCTTCGAGTGGTCCGGTTTCGAAAGAATGCCGGAAATTATGATTTTATTTTGGCTCATGAGAAATTTTCTGTACTTTCTATATAGACCCCCTGAGACAATAAGGGGGTCTTTTGACACTTATGCTGGTCCCCAATGGTTCCTCAGCAATATTGATAAAAGATAAAGGTGTGAAATAATGCAACTCAATTCATGGAAACAAAATAAAACAGATCTGTGGTCTTTCGGTATTGATCCGGAAAAGTTGCCGCGTCATATTGCAATTATTATGGATGGTAATGGACGCTGGGCCAAAAAACGGGGGCTTCCCCGTTCAATGGGACACCGGGCCGGAGTAGAGGCATTACGGGCGATAGTTAAAGAGTGTTCCCTGTTAGGAGTAGAAGTATTAACAGTCTATGCTTTTTCTACAGAAAATTGGCGCAGACCCAAAGACGAGGTTGGGTTGCTCATGGCGCTTATGATAGAATATTTAAGGAAAGAACTGGGTGAGCTTCACAGGAATAATATTATGGTCCGTACTATCGGAGGGATCCAAAGACTTCCCCTGGAAGTTCAGAAGGAATTGAAGATAGCTTTTGAACGTACAAGGTCTAATAAAGGCCTGATTCTTAATGTTGCCTTAAACTATGGAGGAAGGGCGGATATTATTGAGGCGGTGCGAAAAATCAGTATGGAGGTTTTGAATAGATATATTACTCCTGAGGCAATTAATGAAGAAATTGTAAGCAAAGCCCTTTATACTACCGGTTTACCTGATCCGGATTTGGTAATTCGTACTTCAGGGGAAATGCGCTTAAGTAACTTTTTGCTTTGGCAGATTGCCTATTCTGAGATAGTTGTAGTAGAAGAATATTGGCCGGACTTTGATCAATCAAGCTTGCGTGAGGCCATAAAAGTTTTTCAAAAACGGGATAGGCGGTATGGAGGCCTAACGAAAAGTAAGGAGTAATTGGCTTGAAAAGATATATTAGTGCTCTCGTTTGGGCTCCTCTTCTTTTAGGATTAAGTTATTTAGGCGGGATATATACCGCTGTTCTGGTAAGCATCCTGACAGTTTTGGCTTTATTGGAATTTTTAAATATTGTTAAACGTTTGGGGATTACGGTTTGGTATAAATTGACAATAGCTTTTACCTGCATCTGGCTGCTGAATATGTTTTTCGGAAATAAGGAATGGATGATGCCAATCCTTATTTGTTGGTTGATAATGACTTTTGGTCGCCTAGCGCTGCAATACCCTAAGGTCAATTTAGAAGAAGCCAGTTATAATTTATTGGGTCTGATTTATCCGGTCGCTTTCTATTCTTACCTTTATCTGTTACGCCAGCTTCCCCAGGGAGCCATATGGACCTTCTTTACTCTTTTTCTGGTATGGTCGACGGATACCTTAGCATACCTTATAGGGAGAGGATTTGGACATTTCCCTTTGGCGCCGAAAGTTAGTCCAAATAAAACTGTTGAAGGATCTATTGGCGGTTTATTGGGGTGTTTTATTGTTGGACTAATATTCAAGTTTGTTTGGATGGGGGAAGTTCCGTTCCTGCACACAATTATTCTTTCCCTGATAGTAGGTGTAGTGGGGCAGATTGGTGATTTGTTTGAGTCTTCTTTAAAGAGAAGTGCAGGTATCAAGGATTCGGGTTCTTTAATTCCCGGACATGGGGGAATCCTGGACCGCTCCGACAGCTTGATTTTTGTTCTTCCGCTTATATACCATTATATTGTGAATTTTGTTTGATGGGGTGGAAAGAGTGCGGATAAATTCCGAGAATCCATTTTGGACTAACCTAAATCGTTTAACTTTTTTTCTTATTATAATGGTTTCAATGAAACTCTTTACATATTTTGTCCAGGAATTTTTACCGGTTTTCGGTGAAGTTCTCAAGAGGTTGTTTGTGGCTTTTTTGCCTTTCATAATAGCTTTAATTATTGCCTTTTTACTGGAACCTTTAGTGGTTCAAATTATCAATATTTTCCGTCTGAAGCGCAGTTATGCAGCCTTATTGTCACTTCTCCTGGCTATCGCAGTCTTAGGTTTATTAACTTTTGTGATTATTGCCCGGCTTTATACAGAGTTATCCGAACTGGCTGTTTCTTTGCCGAATTATGAATATATCATTAATTTTATTTACTCCAGGATTAATATACTGGAAAACTTTTTAATTCTTAATCCCCAAATCCAGAATACTCTTTTTGCTTCTACGGAGAGTATCCTGAAATCAGTTCAGGAATGGGCTAAAACAGGAAGTATTTTTCTCCTGAGCTTTTTGTCTGCTTTACCTGGCGTATTCATCGTATTTCTTGTTTCGATAGTGGCTACTTTCTTAATGAGTATAACTTTTCCCAACGTTAAGCACTTTTTAAACAGGCTTATACCGCAGCGCTGGCATGAACAATCCAAGATTGTCAGTCAGGACCTGGGAGCGGTTTTAATAGGGTTTTTGCGGGCCGAGTTTATTTTGGTTTCTGTAACCACGATAACTACGATTTTAGGTTTAACATTGCTTGGAAACCGCTATTCCGTGACCCTCGGGATAATTGCCGGTTTACTGGATATTATACCAATTCTGGGAACAGGGGTTGTATTTGTACCTTGGATTATCGGGCTGTTTATTTATGGTTCTGCCGGTGAAGGTATCAAGCTCCTGATAGTATGGATTGTAATAGTTGCTTTGCGTCAATTTCTTGAGCCCAAAATCATGTCCAAGAATATAGGTTTACAGCCTCTGCCAACTTTAATCTCAATGTATGTAGGTTTGCAGTTATTGGGCGCCATAGGCCTTGTCTTAGGTCCGACAATCCTTATTTTTTATGAAGCCTTACGTAAAAGCGGGTTTTTTACTCGTCCAGGGTGAAGAAAATTATAATGGATGTGAAAATTAATTTGAAAACGTTAACTATCTTGGGATCTACCGGATCGATCGGCAGACAAACTTTAGAAGTTGTAAAGACTTTTCCTGAGAAACTCAGGGTTTATGCTTTGGTTGCTTGTACGAGTGTAGAGCTGATGGAGAATCAAGTCAGGAATTTTCGGCCTTCTTTTGTGGTTATGACGGAGGAGGGAGCGGTAAAAGACTTAAGAAAGCGTTTACGGGATCTACCGGTTATCGTTGAATATGGAATGGAGGGAATTTTGCATGCTGTTACGTCTCCGGATGTTGACACTGTAGTGACTGCTCTGAGTGGACGAATTGGTCTGGAACCTACTTTAGCTGCTATCAAGGCCGGAAAAGCGATTGCCCTTGCTAACAAGGAAACCTTGGTTGCGGCAGGAGAACTGGTTTTGGAGACGGCACGCCAAATGACTTGTCCAATTCTGCCGATAGACAGTGAACACTCAGCAATTTTCCAGTGTATGGAAAATAATCCCCGAACACTGGAAAAAATTATTTTGACTGCATCCGGAGGGCCATTTTTAGGATGGCCGCGTGAAAAACTGGCCCGGGTAACTCCCCGGGAAGCTTTGCAGCATCCCAATTGGGCTATGGGCTGGAAAATTACAATTGATTCGGCATCAATGATGAATAAAGGTTTGGAGGTAATAGAAGCCCATCATCTTTTTGGGCTTGATTATGATAAGATCGAGGTTTTAATTCATCCTGAAAGTATTGTTCATTCCATGGTTGCTTATAAAGATGGTTCAGTACTTGCCCAATTGGGTAATCCGGATATGCGCATACCTATTCAGTATGCCTTGAGTTATCCTGCACGCTGGGAAAATCCTTTTCAGCATTTGGACCTGAGAGGTAAAACGTTATCTTTTCTTGAACCTGATCTGACTGAATTCCCGGCTTTGGCTTTAGCTTATAAAGCAGGCCGTAAAGGCGGTACTTTGCCTGCTGTAATGAATGCTGCCAATGAGGTGGCAGTCTTGGCTTTTCTTCAGAATCGTTTGGCTTATCACCGGTTAACGGAATTAGTCAGGGAAGTATGTGATAGGCATAAGGTGTTGCTCCATCCTGATTTGGGTACTATATTAGAAGCAGATGCTTGGGCGCGTGAGCAGACGGAGAACCTGGTTCGAAGCACGAGGTTCGAAGCACGAAGTTCGAAATGTTAATTCAAGCCCGATTCTCAATGCCCAATGAGAGAAACGCAGATTGAGGTATGATGCCAATAGTTGTTAAGATTAAATCTAATCTCGAACCTCGAATTACGAATAACGAATATCGATAATCGAATTTCTCGAATATCAAACCTCGAACATCGGACATCGAATACAAGGGGGGTCTGAAAAATTGTTAACAGGATTATCATTTGTGTTTGCTTTAGCGTTGATGGTTATGGTTCATGAATTAGGCCATTTTGTAATAGCCAGATGGCACGGAGTTAAGGTTTTGGAATTTAGTTTTGGTTTTGGACCTAAAATTATTGGTTACCAGGGTAAACAAACACTCTATAGCTGGCGGCTGGTTCCTTTGGGCGGCTATGTCAAATTATACGGTATTGATGCGGAAACAAATGATCTGGGAGTTACAGTTATTGCCCCCAAGGAGGATCGCCAGAGTTTTATGAACAAAACTGTTTGGCAGCGGTTTTCGGTTATTGCTGCCGGACCTCTCATGAATTTTATCCTGGCTGTTCTTTTGTTTATAATAGTTTTCGCCTTTATTGGCATTCCCGGGGCAGGAAACAGGAATATTATCGGGGCATTAATTCCTGACAGGCCTGCGGTCGAAAGCGGCCTGCAGCAAGGGGACCGGATTGTGGCCGTGGATAATATCCTTACCCCTGATTGGAATACCTTGACGAATATCATTCATGCCAAACCTAATCAGTCAATAGTATTGTCTGTTCAGCGCGGACAGGAACAATTGGCTGTCACAATTTTAACTGTACAGGATGAGCAAACCGGTAACGGAATAATTGGGATTCAGGCAGAGTATGCCCATATTCCGATTTTACAGGCAATCCGCCTGGGATTTATCAATACTTATTACTTCACCAGGGAAATCCTTATTTCATTAATCCAAATGCTCACAGGCAGGATCCCGGCCGAAGTGGGGGGCCCGGTGGCGATTGCTCAGGCTATTGGCAATGCCGCCCATCAAGGTTTAGCTGATTTCTTGATGTTGACGGGATTATTAAGTGTTAATTTAGGGCTTATTAATCTCTTTCCAATTCCAGCCTTGGACGGCAGCCGCTTGGTGTTTCTTATAGTAGAAGGTTTACGGCGCAAACCGATCCAGCCTGAAAAAGAAAACCTGATTCATTTAGCCGGTTTTATCTTGCTCATAGCCCTGATGTTGATAATAACTTACCAGGATATTGTCCGGATTCTTTTCAAGTCCAGTTAGGACAGGGGGCTGCCAAGTGAAAAAGACCAAACAGGTTAAAGTAGGTAATGTGCTGATTGGCGGCGGGGCCCCAATCGTTATTCAATCCATGACCAATACCGATACTCGTGATATATCCCAAACTTTACACCAGATCAGCTCTTTGGCAGACCTTGGCTGCGAAGTAGTAAGGGTTGCTGTTATTGATGACCAGGCAGCTGAGTCCCTGCAGCAATTAGTTCAGCAAAGTCCGTTACCGCTGATTGCCGATATTCATTTTGATTACAGGTTAGCCTTAAAAGCGCTGAATCAGGGAATACATGGCCTGCGGCTTAATCCGGGAAATATAGGAGCGCGCTGGAAGGTAAAGGAAATCGTTCTTGCTGCCAAAGAACGGCAGGTACCGATTCGAATTGGTGTTAATGCGGGGTCTTTAGAAAAGGAGTTCCTGGCCAAGTATCATGGTCCGACAGCTGAAGGTATGGTGGAAAGTGCCCTGCGGCATGTTCAGATCCTGGAGGATGAGGGCTATGAACAAATTAAATTGTCTTTGAAAGCTTCGGAAGTCCCAATGATGTTACAGGCCTACCGCCAAATTTCTCACTGTGTGGATTATCCGCTTCATATAGGAGTAACCGAAGCAGGAACAGTGCGCTCAGGAATAGTGAAATCAGCTGTTGGGATAGGCGCTTTGCTGGCCGAAGGGATAGGTGATACGATCAGGGTTTCCCTCACCGGTAACCCGGTTTATGAAATTCCTGTTGCCAGGCAAATCCTTCAGGTTTTAGGTTTGCGGAAACAAGGGGCAGAACTGATCAGCTGCCCTACCTGCGGACGCACTCAAGTTGATTTGGTACCGCTGGCGGAAAAAGTTGAAGACAGATTGATGTGCCTGCCTGCTTTGGACAGGCCCCTGAAAGTAGCTGTCATGGGCTGTACGGTTAACGGACCCGGCGAGGCAAGAGAAGCAGACTTTGGAATTGCCTGCGGTAAAGGGATGGGGCTTTTGTTTCGTAAAGGCGAGATAGTAGCAAAGGTTCCGGAGAACGAATTATTGCCTGTCTTGTTAAAAGAAATCGAAGATTATGTTGCCAAACATGAATCGAGTAGTCAGAAGTAAGGAGTCAGGAGTCAAGGAAATCAGAAGTCAGGGAGTCAGAATGAGGGAATCGGCAAAACATTTGAAGACTTACAAACGATCTTGGATATGGTAATATTTCTGAAACAAAGATTCTTATACAAGAGGTTAGTAAATTGCTAGAAGCATATTCAGAAGTCAGGAGACAGAAGACAGGAGTCAGAATGAGATAACCAGCAAAAAAACGGAGAATTGTTTGATATAACAAAAAAGGCATACTTCAAAATTCTTATTAACATTGTAGAAAGTTGTTTGAATAACGCTGAAATTACTCTGGATACTGACTACTGAATTCTGAAGACTTAAAAATTAAGTTTAAGGAAGGAATTGAAATATATGCTAGTAAGTCAGCTCTTAAATCCTACACTGCGGGAAGTTCCGGCAGAAGCGGAAATTATCAGTCATAAATTAATGTTGCGTGCCGGGTTAATTCGCAAGGCAGCAGCTGGGATATATACCTATTTGCCTTTAGGACTGCGTGTTTTAAGGAAAATAGAAAAAATTGTCCGGGAAGAGATGGATGCCAAAGGCGGCCAAGAGATTTTGCTGCCAATTATCCAGCCCTCTGAACCATGGCAGGAAACCGGACGCTGGAATGTTTACGGTGAGGAAATGTTCCGCTTAAAGGACCGCCATGACCGTGAATTTTGTCTGGGCCCCACTCATGAAGAAATAGTTACCGACCTGATACGGGGAGAGGTTCGTTCCTATAAACAACTTCCTCTTCTTTTATATCAGATTCAAAATAAATATCGTGATGAACGCCGTCCCCGTTTTGGCTTGATGCGCGGACGCGAATTCATTATGAAGGATTTATATTCTTTTGATCGCGATCAAGCCGGCCTGGAAGTTAGTTATCAAAAAATGTATGATGCCTATTGTCGGATTTTTAGTCGCTGTGGGCTTACTTTTCGTCCGGTAGAGGCTGATGCCGGGGCAATTGGGGGTAGCGGCGGGACACATGAATTTATGGTTTTGGCAGAATCCGGTGAAGCGGCAGTGGTATATTGCCCGGCCTGTGATTATGCCGCCAATGTGGAGAAAGCAGAGTGCAGACCTGAGCCGGCGCCTGACTCACCGGCAACAGCCCCCCCGACAATGGTTGACACACCGGGGGTAAAAACAATTGAACAAGTCAGCGTATTTTTAAAAATTCCCGCAACCCAACTTGTGAAGTCATTGCTTTATCAGGGGGACGATAAGGTATTTCTGGTATTATTGCGCGGGGACCGTGAATTGAATGAGGTAAAGCTCAATAATGCCTTAGGCGGTTTTATTTCCTTGCAGCTTGCCTCGCCGGAAACAGTCTGCAGTATATTAGGGTGTGAACCTGGTTTTGTCGGACCTGTTGATATTCCCAAAGACTTGACAGTAATAGCTGATTTGGAAGTAAAGTTTATGCCCAAGGTGGTTTGCGGGGCTAATCAGGCCGATCAGCATTATATAAATATTAATCCGGAACAGGATTTCCGGATTGATCAGGAATTTGACCTCCGGATGATAGAAAACGGTGAAAAATGTCCTCAGTGTTCCACTCCTTTGCAGGAGGCCCGGGGAATTGAAGTCGGTCAGGTGTTCAAGCTTGGTGACAAATACAGTAAAGCCCTTCAGGCAACCTATTATGATGAAAGCGGTAAGGAACAACTCTGTATAATGGGATGTTACGGTATAGGTTTAAGCCGGACGATTGCCGCGGCAATTGAACAGAATTATGATCAAGACGGGATTATCTGGTCAATGTCAATTGCACCCTACCACTGTATTATTGTTCCGGTTAATATGAAAGATGCCCTGGTTAAAGAAGCTGCAGAAAAACTTTATGCCCAATTACAGGAAACAGGTGTTGAAGTAGTCCTGGATGACAGGGATGAGCGGCCCGGAGTTAAATTTAAGGATGCTGATCTGGTCGGATATCCTCTCCGTGTAATTATTGGCAGTAAAACTTTAGCAGCCGGTCAGGCAGAACTTCGGCAGCGGTGTTCCGGAGAAACAGAATTAATTAATTTGCAGGACCTGGTCAATATCATAAAGGAAAAAGTTGATCAGGAACTGAAAAATGTAAATTGACGGAGGGAGATTCAAGTGTAAAGAGGACCGTTTGGCGGAGGAGCGTTAAGCGAACGAAATGGAGTAGCGTTAAGAAGTACCGTACGTTAGTTTACAGTGTAAACTAACGCCGTTTGGGGCCGGTAGTTCCACAACAAACGGATACATTATTCTCTATCCCAAAAGTTTTGGTACTTTAGCTGCGCAGTGGAGTGAGCAGCTCTGGAGCACCGGTGAACGTACATTTGAATCTCCCGGAGTAGGATATCTTTATGTAATAATTTATTGTCAGAGCAATTTAGCTTAGGAGGGGAAAAGATGCTCAGGCCTATTCCGCTGGGACAAGTTCCTTTTCTGGCACAGCTTCCGTCTGACTGGCAGGACCCTTTAGAAGCTTATTTAGCAACAACACTCCTGAAGCAGGTGGAAGTTTTACCAAAGGAAAGGAAATGGATTCTGCATTTGACCTCAACTCAAAATTTAGATTCTGCCTTGTTAAGGCCTTTAGGCAACTTATTAATTGAACATGTAGGGGAAATAAATAATGTTGACTGGCAAATTGATTGTCAATCAGCTCTTTCTGCAAACGAAGTTTTCGAGGTTCATTGGCAGGAAATAATTAAAGATCTGAGTAATATTTTGCCGGGCATGCGCGGTTGGCTGGGAGAAGAGACCCGTTATCAGGTTGCCGGCCGGGAATTAATTATTTATGTTCCCAATGCCTTAGGGGCAGAATATATTCAGGCTAAACATCACATAGTTGAAAATTATCTGCAAGTAAGATTTGGAATTAAGGTTGCGGTATGCTGCGAATTGGATTCTGATCAAACAGCTGCAGAATATCTTGATCAGACAGAAAACCTCGAACAGGAATGTTTGCAGGAGTTATTTGCCTCAAACTCAAATTCCGGAGATGAGAAACCTGATAAGATCAGGGATAATTGTCTCTTAGGCAGGGAATTTAAAGTCGAAGCTGTTTCTTTGCGTCAAGTCCGGGATGAAGAACGTCAAATAATTGTGACTGGTCAGGTTTTCAATCTGGACTACCGGCAATTGAAAACCGGTCGTAAACTCCTGACCTTCGATCTGACAGATAAGACTGATTCAATATCGGCCAAGGTTTTTCTTAAAGAAGAACAGGCAAGCCTTGATTTGGCAAACGGGGATTGGATATCAGCCAGAGGCCCGGTTAAGTATGACCGTTTTTCTTCAATTCTAACCCTGATGCCAAAGGATATTATCCTGGCCCAGCCGGTTATCCGTGAAGATAATGCCGAAGTAAAACGTCTGGAATTACATATGCACACGCGTATGTCAACTATGGATGCGGTTGCCTCAGCTGAGGATTTAGTTAAACGGGCTAAATTCTGGGGGCATAAGGCTGTGGCAATTACTGATCATGGTGTTGTCCAGGCTTTTCCTGAAGCGGTGGATGCCGGTAAAAAGTATGGAGTGAAAATAATACTTGGCGTGGAAGGTTATCTGTTTGATGACAGCTCGGGGCCTGGCGCGCTTAATCAGCGCAAGACCCAGCATATTATTCTGCTGGTCCGTAATTCAATTGGTTTAAAAAATCTATACCATTTAATTACATACTCTCACCTGGACTATTTTTATCGCCGCCCCCGTATGCCTAAGTCAAAAGTAAATGCTCTCCGGGAAGGGATTCTGTTAGGATCAGCTTGTGAAGCAGGAGAACTGATTCAGGCCATCCTCCGGAAAGAAAGTTGGGAAAAGCTTCTTGATATTGCGGCTTTTTATGATTATCTCGAAATTCAGCCGCTCGGCAACAATTCCTTTCTGCTGCGCAATGGACAGGTTTCCAGCATAGAGGAACTTCAGGAAATTAATAAAACAATTATTCGCCTGGGAAAAGAATTGCAGAAACCGGTAGTAGCAACAGGTGATGTGCACTTCATGGATCCGGAGGATGAGGCCTACCGGCGGATTTTAATGGCGGGCAATGGTTTTGAAGATGCCGATCAGCAGGCCCCGTTATATTACAGGACTACAGCAGAAATGTTAAATGAATTTACCTATCTGACAAATGCTGAAGCCATGGAAGTTGTTGTTTACGCACCGGAGAAAATTGCCGGACTTATTGAAGAATTAAAACCTTTTCCGGATGAGCTGTTTTCGCCGACAATTCCCGGAGCCGAGGAAAAGATCCAGACAATGACCTGGGAACGCGCCTATGAACTCTATAATAATCCTCTGCCGGCTATCGTTCAGAAACGCTTGGAAAAAGAACTGAAAGCGATTATTGGGCATGGGTTTTCCGTTTTGTATTTAATAGCTCATTTATTGGTTAAAAAATCCAACGATGACGGTTATTTGGTTGGCTCCCGTGGTTCGGTGGGATCGTCTTTAGTTGCGACCTTTACAGGAATTACAGAAGTAAATCCTTTACCACCGCACTACAGGTGCCCAAATCCGGCTTGCTTGACTTCAATCTGGATCGAAGACGGAAGTGTTGGAGCCGGAGTGGACCTGCCCGACCGGGCTTGTCCCAAGTGCGGGCAGGCAATGATCAAAGACGGGCATGATATTCCTTTTGAAACTTTTTTAGGTTTTGAAGGGGATAAGGTACCGGATATTGATCTGAACTTTTCCGGCGAATACCAACCCCATGCTCATCGCTATACAGAGGAATTATTCGGTAAGGATTATGTTTTTCGGGCCGGTACGATTGCTACTATAGCTGACAAAACAGCATTTGGTTATGTAAAGAACTATGCAGAGGAGCGAAAGTTGCAGCTAAGACCGGCTGAAATGGCCCGCTTGATCAAAGGTTGCACCGGGGTTAAACGGACAACCGGTCAACATCCCGGAGGGTTAATGGTTGTGCCCAAAAACTATGATATCCATGATTTTACTCCGTTGCAAAGACCGGCAGACGACCCGAAATCCCCTACACTGACAACTCATTTTGATTACCATTCGATTTCCGGCCGTTTAGTTAAGCTTGATATTTTAGGCCATGATGACCCGACTGCCATAAAGATGCTCGAGGAATTAACCGGGATTAATGCCAGGGAAATCAGCTTGGATGATCCAGGGACAATGTCGCTTTTTACCGCTGCCGGGGCGCTTGGAGTCACAGCTGAAGAGATCAGGTCAAAAACAGGTACTTACGGGGTCCCGGAATTTGGCACAAAATTTGTCAGACAAATGTTAGAGGATACACAACCCAAGAGTTTTTCTGATCTGGTACGTATTTCGGGACTATCTCATGGAACCGATGTCTGGCTGGGGAATGCCCAGGATCTTGTCCGCAGCGGGAAAGCAACTATTTCGGAAATTATTGCCTGCCGGGATGATATTATGGTGTATCTTATTTATAAAGGATTAGACCCGGGAAGGGCCTTTAAAATTATGGAAGGAGTGCGTAAGGGTAAGGGGCTGAAGGCTGAGGATATTGAGAAAATGCGTTCTTATGATGTGCCGGACTGGTATATCGGGTCCTGTCAGAAGATAAAATATATGTTTCCTAAAGCCCATGCTGTTGCTTACGTTATGATGTCTTTCAGAATTGCCTGGTATAAACTTTACTATCCCGAAGCTTTTTACGCTACCTTCTTTTCGGTAAGAGCAGATGAGTTTGATATTGATCTGATCTGTCAGGGCCGTCAGGCCTGTCTGCAAAAAATTGAGGAGATTGAGAATAAGGGCAATGAAGCCTCGGCAAAGGAAAAAAATCTGCAGATAATCCTTGAACTTGCTGTAGAAATGGATTTTCGGGGAATTATTATCCTTAAGGTTAATCTGGAAAAGTCACATGCAACCAACTTTTTAATAACCCCTGCAGGGATACTGCCTCCCTTTACTTCTTTACAAGGATTGGGGGAGTCGGCTGCCAGGAGTATTGTTGCTTTGCGTGATGAGGTTGGAATTACTTCTGTTGAAGATTTGCGTACTAACACCGGAATAAGTAAAACAGTCGTTGAGATATTGGATAAACATGGATGTTTGGAGGGACTGCCGGAACAAAAGCAGTTAAGTTTTTTTTAAAGATTGGCTGTGTTATTTGGGTTAAAACATAGGCGAATTGACTTTGACCCATGTTTGACCCATGGGCCTGTAGCTCAGCCTGGGAGCGCAAGCTGTGCTTAAAGCAGGCCCCGAAAAGTGAATAGCAGAAACATGGGGGCGTAGCTCAGCTGGGAGAGCACTGCGTTCGCAACGCAGAGGTCGAGGGTTCGATCCCCTTCAGGTCCACCATTTTTGTCGAAAGAAGTAGATTACTGCAAGCGCAGAATTATCGGCTTCTTTAACTTTATATAGTAAAATAGAGATTATTTATATGCTGCGTATTAGTTTCAAACTACGAACTAACGGTCATTTATACAATCTTATTGGGAATTTTATGCGCTTATTCTGATAGTGTCTACTAAGTTATGAAAAAGTTGGCCTCGCTCCTATACTCTTGGACCATTATATTTTTGTAGTAATTTTTGTAGTAAAGCGTGCAAAATTTGAAGTAATG
>DATMXV010000262.1:0-5187 GCA_035561335.1 Desulfitobacteriaceae bacterium | reverse complement strand
TATTAATACTGATATAATATTGAAAAGTATACAGTATCTAAGAAAAGCCGCATATTTTTAATTTAACTATTCGCTAAGCGACCAAGACTGGCCTGCACCAGTAATCGCATACTAATCCAGTAATTCTGTTCCGAACGTGAGGAAGCGTTTTGGATCTGCAAACGGCAGTCCTGCTCGGAAAGCAACCAATCGCAACCCAGTTTGCCCCGCTCCAGATTTCTGTTTATCTCAACAATTATCTCCGGATTCCAGTCTTTTCGTCGGGTATGAGCAAGGACTAAATCAGCCAGGACCTGATAGACAGGATGAAAAAAGGTCCGGCTATCCTGATCATATTCCAAGTCCAGGATTGGAATAACTCCTGTCAGGTCGCGAGAAATATCAGCCAGTAAATCCTGTTCCTCGTTTGAGGAGCCGATATACAGGTAATACAGTTTAGCCATGTTTTTTTTACCGGATTGGCGCAGAATCCTGCCCAGTCTTTGAATCCGCTGCCGGTTGGTGCCGGTGGAGGAAGCGATTATCCCGATATCTGTTGCCGGTACATTCAAGCCTTCATCCAGGGCGCGGCAGCTTACCAGGATCCGAACCTGCCCATCCTGATATTTACGCAGGATATCTTTTCTGATCCGCTCGTCCATTTCGGAATGATACCGTCCCACCTGTCCGGGAAACAGCAAATTCAGCTCGGCAAAGAGAATGTCCGCCATCTCAATTCTTTCGTTAAAAATCAAAATCCGGGAGCTTTGCGGAAGCCGGGTCAGCAGATTCTTTACACAGCTTATCCGGGACTCAGCCCGGTAGACCAGATCTTTGCGCATGGCGGAGAGGAAGAGGACCGAACGGGCCAGGGCGGCGATTCTGTCATCCGCGGAATTTTGGGCCAATTGCTCCAGACTGGCAAAAAAGTGCGGCCTGTTTAAACCTTTCAGAAATGAACAAGCTTGCAGGAGCATATCCAGAGAGAGCGTTATTTGATTAGTTAAGTCCAGATACTGTTCTTCTTCGTTGCGAGTGAATTGCAGTTTTAGGTTAAAGATGGCAAAAGCACTGATGATATTGGCATTCAGGGCATCGACAAAGCCGTATTTGAAGATCTCCGGCCCCAAGGCCGACCGCAGTTTCCCGTTAAAAGCTGCTGTTTCCGGAGTGGCGGATAAACCAAGGGCATAGTAATGCCGGGCTTGATCTTGGAGAGGAATTTGCGAAATAAAATTAAAAATACGTGAATTTTCCAGACTGCTATAGTGATGACATTCATCCGCAATCAGCAAGATAGCGCTGCCTTGCTGATAGTCGTCGAGTAAATGTTGAGATAAAATGCAGCGGGCCGAGTTTACCACATAAACCATGTACTTACGGGTAGGGGGGTCTTTGTGCAACCCGTAATAAACGCCAATTTCATCATGGGAAACAGCCAGATCTTCCTGCAAACTCTTAACCCATTGATTTGCCAGAAAGACCTTGGGCACGACAATCTTGATTTTTAAAGCAGGCGCCTGCTCTGTTGACAATACATATTCCAGCCTGGCTATAGCTCCCAGGGCCAGGATAGTTTTGCCCGCTCCGGTAACTACATTAATAATACCTTTACCTTGGTTATTGAACCAGATATCCAGGCATTCTTCCTGCCAGGAAAACAACTGTTTTTTCAGTCGACCATAATAGCCGAAAGCCATACTTTTTCTCACCCCATGGAACACCATATCAGGTGTAATCATCTGCAAAATCCGCCTGAGGATTTCCCGCTCTCATACATTTAGTATGACATCACTGGCTTAATGCGGCAAGATCTGAAGGAAATCTCAGGTTTGGTGTCGAATCTCACAAGTGGTTTGAATCATGAAATAAAGGAATTAGATATTAGAATGAAGGAGCAATGAAATGGCGGATTATGAAGATTTATTTAAACAAATGGCGCTCATAGAAAAGGAGCTTAAGGATAAGATCAACGCTCAGCAAAAACTATATAAGAGCCTGAGCAAAAATATGGCAAAAGGTGATCTTAAGAACTGGACCAGGGATCTGGGAACTATGCATGCCAACCTGAAGGAACAGGAAGCCTTAATGGCCGGAATGCAGACACAGGTGGATGACTTTGGGATTCGCTCCTATGTGGAAAATGGTGACTTTGCGGAACAACTGCTGGCTTGTTGCGATCGTCTGGAGGTGGATGTAAAAGGGGAATTCCCCACATATGAGATGTTTCCTTTCCGGGTCAGGGTTGATACGGAGAATCTGGATTTGTACCTGGATCGCAAACGTGTTCAGTGCCTGCGCCCCTTAGCCTTTGTCCAGGATGTTAAAGCCGGCCGGGACAAACTGCTGAAGGCCGCTTTTGATCCCCGGGGCTTTGTCAAGGAATTGGCGGCAGCTTACGATCTGATGCTGTTAAAGCAAAGCCAGGGTCAGGCGCCGGCTTCAAAAGTTGGCGATATTTACCTGAAGAGTCTCTATACTCTCTTAACCCCCATGCGTCGCTTCCGTAAAGATTATGATCTGCAGAGTTTCGCTTTTGATCTCGCTCGCCTTTATGCTGAAGATCTGCGTTCTACCGAGGATGGCCGGCAGTTTCAGTTTGGCCCCAGCCGCAATATCAACAAAGCAATCCGGATCCTGGATCAGGATGGCCGGGAGCAGTATCTGGCGACCATTCGTTTTTTTTGAGTCGGCACTTTAACATCTTTAACTCCGAACATCGATTTTAGGAGGTGTTAAGAATATTGGGAAATGACACCAAAACAGCCCTGGGACGCTTAAGGAAGGGACAGGCTCCGGGACACAGCCAAATTCTCCAGGAAATATCAGTGGGCAGCGAATTCATAATAGATTTTTGGAAGGAAAAATATTTGGCAAGCTATCTGGCCGGTGGGGGCAGCAAGATAAAGTTCCTGACAGGACGTCCGGGAAGCGGGAAAACTCATTTTTTGGAAATATTGGCCCGGGAAGCGGAAAACATGGGCTACATTTCGATCAGCCTCTCAGCCCTGGAGCTCTGGATCCATGATTTTAAGGAAATCTACACGGCGATATTACACGAGGTTAAATTGCTGGATCGCCTGCGCCTGTGCAGCCGGGAAGTTATCCGGCAGTTAGGCTATAATCCTGAGGCTGTTCCGGAAGATATCAGCTTTGCTGATTATTTATCCGGCCAGGGAAAGCTGGACCCCTTGACCAGGCGGGAGATTAGGGAGCAGTTGGAAAAGCTTTTTCTTTCCAACCCCCTTATTGACAATAATTTTGCCCTGGCCTGCGCCATGTTAACCGGCGGGATCCTGGGGCACCCCAACCTGGAAGAAGCCAGCCGTAAGCTGTTGCTGCTCTGGCTGGAAGGCAGCCGGGAAGCCAAACTGTCCTCTCTGCGCCGGCTGGGATTGTCCCCAAACAAAATCACGAAATACAATGCCAGGCACATGCTCCGTTCCCTGGTGGAGGTTTGCTGCCTGGCCGGCTACAAGGGTTTGGTAATATCTATTGACAATCTGGAAGTTATGGTGGGTGCGGCCGGTTCGCAAACCGACCTGCGTTATACCCGGATGAAACGCGAAGATGCTTACGAAAGTATCCGCGAATTGATAGATGAAATTGATACTTTGAGACACACCATGTTCGTTTTTGCGTTTGACCGCAGCCTCATGGATGATGATATCAGGGGTTTAAAGTCCTATCAGGCCCTCTGGATGCGCATTCAGAATGAAATTGAAGGCGCTCGTTTTAATCGTTTCGCCGACATTGTGGATCTGGATCGCCTGATTGATGAAGTCTACACGCCGGAAAACATCCTGAAAATGTCCGCTCGCCTGGCCCAGGTTATTAATCGTTTTGGGGAAAGGGTCACGCCGATTAGCCTGAGCAAAGCGGAGGAACTTTATGCCAAATCCCGTTTTGGCAAAGTATCTTTGCCCAGACAGGTGGTCCTGACTACTTTGCAGGAGGAAGGAGCAGAATAATGGATTTTGAAGCTCAGAGGGTAATTGAAGCCCTGCGTTCAGGTGTATCTTCCCGGGCGGTCGGGTATTATTTCTCCTCGGCCCGGCCGGAATTAATGGAGCAGATCTCCGGGAGGCTGGATCGGGTCAGGGATACCGGAGAATCCGGCGGTATGTTGGTTTCCGGCAAGTATGGAGAGGGTAAAACCCACCTTTTGAATACCGTGTTTAACCTGGCTCACAGCAACAATATGGTTGTCAGTCTCCTTTCCCTGAGCAAGGAAACTCCGTTCGATAAACTGTATCTGGTCTATCAGAAACTGGTCAGCAACACATATTTACCGGGGCGCCTGCAGCCTGGATTTCAGCATGTGATGCAGGACATTACCCCGAATAATCCCATCGCTCAGGATCTGTTGTCTTTTACCGGCAAGCACCTGGAGACAGACAAGCTCTTTTTCGTTTTAAGATCCTATCTGAATGTGGAAGACCCGGAGGAAAAATATTTGCTTATGGCAGATCTGGAGGGTGACTTCATTAACAATACTCTGCTGCGCCAGATTTACAAAAGGATTTTTGATCAGCCGGTCCGCTATGCACTTCCCTTTAGTAAAACGCGTCACAGTATGGATTATTTCAGCATGTTGAGTCATCTGTTTAAATTACTGGGTTTTAATGGCTGGATAATACTGTATGATGAGACGGAATTGCTGGGACGGCTTGGCAAAAAAGCCCGTCTTAACGCTTATAATAATATGGCGGCTTTTTTGTTCCCGGAACAATATTCGCACTTGGAATCAACCTTTACCATGTTTGCTATCGGAGCCTCCTATCGCGAGGATGTGATAGAATCCAAACATGATTTCGAAAATCTCTCCACAACATATGTGGATAATGCCCAACGCGAGCCGATAGAAAAGGTTCTCAATCTGATTATCAGCGCCCCCCAGCTCCAACCGCTTAACCAGGCAGAAATCCTGGCCGTTCTGGAACAAGTCCAGGTTTTTCACGGTCGGGCCTACGACTGGACGCCCAATCTGGATGTGCGTGAGGTTTTAAAAGCCTCGGAAAACCGGGGCTACCTGTTAAGAACCAGAATCCGCGCTGCCGTAGAATTGCTGGAT
This sequence comes from Desulfitobacteriaceae bacterium, assembly GCA_035561335.1. Lineage (GTDB taxonomy): Bacteria > Bacillota > Desulfitobacteriia > Desulfitobacteriales > Desulfitobacteriaceae > UBA2264. Next base: position 134 of record DATMXV010000262.1, on the reverse strand, counting down.
CAGCTTTACCAATATGGCCAGGCTGGGGACATTCGTATTAATGAGCTGGGAGAGCCCCAGTGCCAGGAAGAGGAGTTGCCCTCTCTGGAAGAATGTTTTCTTGATAAAATTTAACTGCTGTTTCAGATATATCT
>DATMXV010000261.1:0-2343 GCA_035561335.1 Desulfitobacteriaceae bacterium | reverse complement strand
AAATAAAGAGGAGTAGATTTACATGAAAGTTGTTGCTATAGGAGATTCAATCACTTATGGTTACCCTTATTCGATGAATGATTCCTGGGTAAGATTAACATCAGACAAATTAAATTTAAACATTATTAATCAAGGGGTTTGCGGTGATTTAACCCGTGATATGTTAGATCGTTTTTCCGAAGATGTTTTAAGCTTAAACCCTACACATGTTATTATCATGGGTGGTACAAATGATGCTTTTTGTGATTTAACCGTAGATGAAATCAGCAGGAACATCAGCAAGATGGTTAAACAAAGTATTATTCAGAACATCATGCCAATCCTGGCGCTTCCGATTCCTTGTCAAGAAGTCAAGGAGGAAAAAACGCTCAGCAGTTACAGGGATTGGATCCGCTGTTTTACTGCTTATAAAAAGGTTGGACTGCTGGATTTTTATTCTCAGATGCTTAAAAGTGACGGTAAAATTGAAGATATGGTGCTGATAGACGGCGTACATCCGAGCTTGAAAGGTTATAGTTTAATGATGAAACTGGCCGTCGCTCAGTTGCGGGTTATCCTTTAACAACAATTATTTTATTAATAAACTAAAGCGCTAATTAATTTATAAATTTAGCGCTTTTTTACTACAGTAAATTGCGTAATATACTCTGGCGTCAGTTTTATGACGGATAATCCGTCTAAAAAATTATAGTGTTGTAAGGGGGTACTATAGTGTGGCAATAGACTATTCCTTTGAAGAAATTTACGACCAATTATTTCCCGTAATTTATCGTTTTGTAATAACCCGCGTTCCTGCTCAGGAAGTCGAAGATTTGACAGCAGAAATCATGGTTAAAGTTTGGAAGGCTTTATCGGGATTCAAAGGAAATTGCTCGCTCCGAACTTGGGCTTTGCGAATTGCTTATAACCGGATTATTGATTATTATCGTTCTGAAAAAAATATCCCTGTTCTTTCTTATAATGAACAATTGGACATGACCAACCTGACAACGGATCACGCTGAGCAATTGACAGTGTTAAGTTGTATCAGGGAAGCCTTGGCTAAACTGCCTGCTCCTCAGGTTGTAGTAATACAATTACGTCTTGTTGAAGGCTTTAGCGCCGATGAAGTTGCCGGCATTCTGGGAACAAGCCAACAGGCAGTTGATAGTTTATTATACCGAGCAAAAAAAAGCTTCCGGAAATATTATAAAGCTGATATCACAGGAGGAAATTAAACTATGAAGGAAAAAGATCTTGACCAACTCAAAACCTTCTTTTCAGGGCCGGAGATTGAACCGGCACAAAAAGAACGCATAAAAGAACTGATTTCAGAGAAATTAGCCAATGAAATAAATCCCCGGGAAAATTCAGCGGAAAATAAGAAAAAAAGGCTGAACCTTAGAGGCTCCGGGATATATAAATGGTTTAAAACTTTATGGTGGCGCTGGCACTGGAAATTAGGTATCCCCCTTATTGTTTTGATTTTTTTAGGCTATACTGGAATACAAGAAGTCCGGCAGCTAAGCTTTCCTAATATTGGCAGCAGCCTTGCGGACTATTCCGAAAATACAGTCATAAATTCGGGAGGTCAGGAAAATGCTGTTTCCCGGGAAGCAAAAACAGCTTATGATGATTCATTACCTGCTTTCAGTCAAAAAGCTGGTTCAGCACTTACTCCGGAAAGTTCTGTAATTCCTCAGAGCCCGGATTCACTTTTGCCGCCGGCAGATCCTGATCTTCCCAAAATGATAACTTATAATTTGAATGCCAATATCCAGGTTAATAATGTAACTGATACCTTAAATAAGCTAAACCAGGATATTCAACAAATGGGGGGTTATGTGGTAGATTCTCAGTTATATTATCGTGAATCTAACGAATACGGTCATTTTACTGCTAAAATTCCCGCCGCTAATTTTGATGGTTTTCGTCTTTCTCTTCCCAATATGGGAAAAATCTTAAGTCTTCAGCAAACTGCCAATGATATTACTAATCAGTATTATGATGCTCAAACCAGACTGCAAAATTGGGAGGCTGTGCAGGCACGTTATCTGGAAATAATGAAACAGGCAAAAACTATAGAGGAAATTTTAAAGGTGGAAGGCTCTTTGGCAAATATTCGTCAACAAATAGAACAGCTTAAAGGGCAATTAAAATTCTGGAATAATGCAGTTCAATATTCTACAGTTGAGGTCGAACTCCAGCCTGAAACCACACCTGTTTTCAAGGTGACAAATCCCTGGCAGCCGGTTTCCTGGTCTAAAACCTGGAAAGCTGTTCAGGATGCAATCTTAAAAACCCTTAGCATGACCTGGAATACAATAAATTATGGAATAGTGGTTTTTGCTTATATCCTGTCTC
>DATMXV010000260.1:0-3804 GCA_035561335.1 Desulfitobacteriaceae bacterium | reverse complement strand
ACCCGTCCATTGGACGGAGGTCCCGTAGAAGTAGAGGTCTATGGTGTCACCGGCCGTCCTGCTGCGTTTGGCATTACTGCCGCTGTTGTTGCTGTTGTTATAATTTTCCCATGTACCCGTATAAACTATTCCCGCCGATTCCTCATGAGTCCCCGCGTAAAGTGCCGGCAGCGCCGATACGGCATCCGACGGATTGGATTCATTTCCTTTATTGTCTATTGCCGTGATTCGATAATAATAAGTGCTTCCATTCACAAGTCCGGAGTCATTAAATGAATTGCCCGCAGTATGTACCCAGCTGTTTATCTTCTGGAAACCGGTGAGGGGGGAGGTGGACCTATAGAGGTTATATCCCTCCAAATCGGGATCCATATTGGCCTTCCAGATCAGAGCAACAGAACTGTCTGTTGGGTGCAAGGCCGGAGCTTCCGGTGAAGCCGGAGGATCGGAATCATTGGAGTTAATTACCCTGAGATAATCAATCAATACATAAGCGCCGGATGAAGAAGCGTTCTTGTTACCGGTTACCACAATTTCAAAAGTATGGTTGCCCTCATCCAGATGGTTTTTGGCATAAACCAACATTTGGCCTGCATACTGGGAACTGTAGAGATCCAAAGCCGCTATTTCCACTTTTCCATCAATTCTTACTTCGGCAATACCATTGTTTGTATTGAGCGGCGCGTACCATTTGATACCTGTTCCATAGAAGCTGAAGGACATTTTGGAATCCTTGGTCCCGCTTCTCTGATAATAGGAGCCGCTGGCCCTGTCGTCCCAGGGCCGGTCCCAGGAACCGCTATACGTCAGTCCTGCGTCATTCTCCTCATAAGATACAATTTCCTGGGCGGCCTGGGCGGCCGATGCCTGATTCGGTAACAGCCCCACTATGACCAGCAACGTTAAAATAAACGTCCAAAACATAATACCCCTGGAACTCAAAACTCCAGGTCCTGTTACTACCTTTACTCCCTTTTTCCTCAAGCTAACTCCTCCTTGCACATGCGTGCTTTCTAAAATTAATTAAGTAACGCTCCCAAACGTTCTCTGCGGCTCTTTTCAGCCGCTTTATAAAAACGATCGTGATTATGAAATATTCTTTTTATCTCATTCATTTACGTTTAGATATTTTCGACTTAATTTTATAGGATCAGAAATAATAAAAAAATTATACAGTTGTATAATTTTTTTCAAACATTATTCAGTTATCCATACAGCTATTTAATTAATCCATTGTCGATGGCTTTCCTTACTGCTTCAACCCGGGAGTTTACCCCTAATTTGTTATAGATTTTTGAAGTAATGACCCGAATATTTATCGGTGTAACATAAAGCCGCCTGGATATCTCCTCTCCCGACAGCCCCTCGGCAATGAGGTTGAGAATTTCTGCTTCACGCTTTGTCAGTCTAATGTTTAAAGTAGCTATCTGTTTCGGATGGGCGGCCATAAAACCGGTTCTGAACCTGGCAACGGACTTTTGGTGCTCTTTTATCAGCTTTACGATATCATCAAGCCATTTTTTGGAGAAAGCAAGATCAAGGCTGTCATATTTGGGGACCAGCTTCTTAAATACGGGCAGTAAATATTCTCCATATTCAAGATAAGGCATAATAAGCCTGTCCGGCTCAGTAATTGCAAAGGCTGAATTGATGAATGGGACTGCCCGCTCCAGTCCATACAGGTAAAAGCTGGTTAACGCTGAAACAATATGGGTCCTTATAATCCCGTATTGGTTGCTAAAGCGACTGTAAGTTTCCAGCATTCTTGGCATAATACTCTCTGTCTTCAGGTATTCCTTCTTATGCAGTAGAATCAGCGTATATATCAAATATTCCATGCCAAAGCCCGCCCTGTTTGCCGCGCTGGCTTCCAGTTTACCCTCTGCGAGCCATTTGGGTATGCTTTCGAGATCCCCGGAAAGCAGGTTAAAAACTGCCGTACACAGGTCAATTGTTGAAAGATACATTCGTGCCTTTCTATAGCTCATGAGTTCCCGCATATCCTTCAACATTATGACCGCGTGGCTGTATTTCCCCTTTACGGCACATATTTTAATCAGCAGGAGTTTAGCCGCAATCACTATGGAATTTTGATTTTTTTCCTCCGCCCGGTAGATGGCACGGTAAGCATCCTGCTCCGCATTTTCATAATCGCACCGTTCAAAGGCCGCCTCGGCCTTCAAAAGAAAATTAGCGCCGGATCCACAGGATGACAGCTTTTCCCAGTATGGGAACCCCTCTAAAAATACGTCCATCATGCTATCGAGTCCGCCCGGGCTGTTATAGTATAAGTATAATACGGATGGACAGCCAAAGGTATAGGACCAATTTGAGCCTACAAGTTCGCTGCCGTCGGGAAGCAGAGAACACGCTTCCTTGAAATGGAACAGCATTTTCGGCGTGTCGTTAAAAGACATCAAAGCCTTTATAACAGCAGCTTCGCCCAATATCTTTTTTCTGGCTTCTTCAGTCATTTCCGGGCTGGCACAGAGCTTTTCCGCCTCCAAGAGTAACTCAAAGCTTTTTCCCGAATGCTTCGTCCTCATAAGAACCATGGCTTCAATAAGCATCAAGATAGGGTGCTTGAGCAAATATTCCTTGGGGACTTTATCCATATAATTTAAAATGCTCAAAAGTTCCTGGTTGGAAAATGTTGTCACGCATTTGTTTTTTATGATTACATTTCCCATTTTCTCGTATTCCAGTGCCTGGTCGAGGTAAAAAAGCGTCATTAAAATATCGCCTTTATATTCATAATATTCCCCTGCCTTGACGTGCAAAGCATTCTTGTCGATAAATTGGTGATCGGCAAGCTTGTTCTGTAAAAAATCTCTGAACAAACCGTGCATCTCAAAAAATTGCTTATCCTCGCTTTGTTTTATCAATGAGTTTTCATTGAGAACCCGTGTTAAAAGCTCATAGGCATTTTTGCTGCCGGTCAGGTAACTACACAGTTCCAGGTCAAAGCGGTCCAAGATGGAAAGCTTTAATAAAAACTCCCTAACATCCTCGTCGTATCCTTTATAAACCGTATTTTCTATCAGCCGGGCTATATCAAATATTACCATATTAAATAGGGCATCGGGGTTTTGGCGATAATACAGGCTTGATAAATAAACGGCGCTCGCCCACCCTTCCGTAAATTTGCCAATTTTTTGGACGGTTGCTTCGCCAATATCTATATTGTAGAATTTGTGATACGCCACAAGCTCCTTGAAATCAAAGCGCAAACGCTCTTTTGTTATCTCCAAGAGCAATCCTTTAACTTTCATATCCACACTGCACAGTTTTGGCCATGTCCGCGAAAGGATAAAAATATTTAAGTCATTTAGCCTGACACACGCTATTTTCACAAGAAACTCCTCAAGCTCGAAACTTTCTGCAATATGAAAATCATCAATAATCAAGACCTGTTGATCGTTTGCCGGAAATTCACTAAATATATCAACAAATTGGGAAAATAGCTCGTTGGAAGATGGAAAGCCCAGCTGTTCCATTTTCATTCCGGCGTTTGGGTATATTTGAGTATAGAGCATGGATAAGTGTTTCCAAAAATGCTGCGGATTTTTGTCCAACTCATTCAGAGACATATAAACCACCTGGGCTTTTATACTTTTGGTAAATTGGAGAACGGCTGTCGTTTTTCCGTAGCCTGCAGGAGCATAAACAACTGTTAAAGGATAGGCAAGGCCACTGGCAAAGAATTGGTTGATTCGTGGCCGTTCAAGCATATTCCCGATATCAATATTAAAATCAAATATCCTCTTACAAGAACTCTGCTTAGTCATCATACTTTACCTTCTG
>DATMXV010000259.1:0-12240 GCA_035561335.1 Desulfitobacteriaceae bacterium | reverse complement strand
GAATAATTCAGCTATCGGAGGAAACCTTTCCAATAAGGAAACCAACAAAAATAAAAATCAAGCCCTCTAAAAAAACAGGTGCTGAAATCATGAGAAAAATCTCAAAATCCCTAGTGGCACCGAAGAACAGTGTAAACATTATTCCCGCTAATAGAAAAAAGTAGCCGCCGATCATCGGATGTTTCCAGGAAATAATCAAACCGATCACCAAGACAAATGAAGGTATTAAATGAATTAAAAAATCCCCGCTTTGATAAGCAAGTGATTTATCTCCTCCCAAAACACCCAGGGCAAAGAGGGATATAAACACAATAAAGGCAATCATAAATACCCTTGGTATCCAGAGCAGCCTGTTCAGCTCCTTTAGGTATTGTTTTTCGTCCATTTCAGTGCAATCCCTCCCCAGGTAAGTCCTGCTCCAAAACCCACAAGCAAGAGCACACTGTCCTTCTTAATCCGGCCGGTCTTTAAGGCGTCGTGCATTGCCAAGGGAATCGTGGCACTGGAATTATTGCCATACTTGTCAATAGTCATGACTACTTTCTCTATGGGAAACTCTAACCTTTTCGATATTCCTTCAATAATCCTGGCATTTGCCTGGTGCGGGATAAAAAGATCGACATCGGAAGCATTAAGTCCGGCTATATTCATAGTTTCTTTTGCTGTTTCAACCATATTGCGAACTGCAAATTTATAGATCTCTTGTCCGTTCATCCTTAAAAAGTGCAGGTCATTCTGAACTGTTTCCAAGGTAGCAGGCATACGGGACCCGCCTGCCGGCTGATACAGATTCAAGCCACCCCTGCCGTCTGCACCTAAAGTATAGCCAAGAACTCCGCCGCCGGCAGCTCCGCGCTGCAGTACTACCGCACCGGCGCCGTCAGATAATAAAACACAAGTTGACCTGTCCTTCCAATTCGTAACACTGGATAAAGCTTCGGTACAGACTATTAAAATGTTTTGATAAGTACCGGTGGCGATAAACTGGGAGCCGGTTACCAGTGCATAAATAAACGCTGCACAGGCTGCATTCAGATCAAAAGCAGGTACAGTATGGTTACCTAACTTCTCCTGGATAATACAAGCCGTTGACGGAAATAACATATCAGGAGTTACTGTTGTAGTTATGATCAGGTCAATATCATTAATAGTAAGTCCAGCATCATCTAATGCCCTTTGCGCCGCAATAACCCCCAAATCAGACGCTGCCTGTTCAGGAGCGGCAATATGTCTCTCCCGGATACCGGTTCTCTCCACGATCCATTTGTCACTTGTATCAACTATCTTTTCCAGATCAAAATTAGTTAAAACTTTTTCGGGTACGTAAGTCCCTATACCAACAATATGGGCATTAAACAGTGCTGAATTCAATATGTTCTCCTCCTAAATTAGATGGATAATCTTAGTATGCATATTATTTCCTCCGGCTAACCAGTTCAGCCGCAATTTCGTTTAAACCGACACCGCGTTCTTCCAGCATGACCACCAGGTGATAGAGCAAATCGGCGACTTCATAAGTAATCTCACCCGGAGCATTATTTTTTGCTCCAATAATCACTTCGGCGGTTTCCTCTCCAACCTTTTTTAATATTTTATCAATGCCTTTTTCAAATAAATAAGTAGTATAGGCCTTTTCCGGTCGTTCAAGGTTACGGGAATGGATTACCCGGGCAAGTTCTTCCAAGACAGTCCCTAAGGACGGCGCCGGCCTTTGCTCCTTTACTCCTTCGATTTCGAAGTCCTGATTACCTGCAAGGTAATGGAAGCAGGAAAAATAATTTTCATGGCAAGCCATGCCTGTTTGCTCAACAAGCAACAGAATTGTATCCTGATCACAGTCAAAGCGAATGTCCACAACCTTTTGGGTATGACCGGATGTCTCACCTTTACGCCACAAACTTTGACGGCTCCTGCTATAAAACCAGGCCCGCTGTTCTTTGACGGTTAAATCCAAAGCTGCCTCATTCATATAAGCCAGCATTAAAACTTCTTTGGAAACCACATCCTGGACGATAGCAGGAATCAGGCCCTCACTATTCCAACGGATATTTTCGGACAGCCAGGCTTGTCCACCGGTATCCTGTGCTATTTGATTAGATTGCATTTTATCTTCCTTCTTTCCAGGCTCAATGTTCGTACATCGAGCATCGCCTATCGTACATCGAGCATCACCTATCGCACCTTGAACATCGCCTTTCGCGCCTCGGGCATCACCTTCTCACCGGAATATTACGTGCCTGAAGATAAGCTTTCGTTTCAGCAATACTGTATTCCCGATAATGAAAAATTGATGCTGCCAAAACTGCATCTGCTTCGCCGGCAGTCAAGCCCTCAGCCATATGCTCCAAGGTCCCTACCCCGCCGCTGGCAATCACAGGCATCGATACTGCCCTGCTGATCGTGCGGGTTAATACCAAATCATAACCTATCTTGGTTCCGTCCCTGTCCATTGAAGTCAGGAGAATTTCACCTGCTCCTAATTCCTCGGTCTTTTTAGCCCATTGCAAAACATCTATACCTGTAGGAGTCCGTCCGCCATGAATATAAACCTCCCAGCGTCCGGGTTCAATTTGACGGGCGTCAATCGCGACAACAATGCACTGACTGCCAAATGCAAAAGCACCCTCCTGGATAAGCCGCGGGTTTTGAACAGCCGACGTATTCAGGGAAACTTTATCCGCCCCGGCCCTTAAGACCAGGCGGATATCTTCAATACTGCGCAAGCCGCCGCCAATTGTAAACGGGATAAAAACTTGCTCTGCTGTCCGGCTGACTACATCGATCATTGTTTTTCTTTTATCGGAAGAAGCAGTTATATCGAGAAAGACAAGCTCATCTGCTCCTTCCCGGTCATAAAGAGCGGCAAGTTCAACAGGGTCTCCGGCATCACGCAATTGCACAAAATTGGTACCCTTTACTACTCTCCCGGCGTGAACATCCAAGCATGGAATAATACGTTTAGCAAGCATTTTCTATTTACCCTCCTGTTGGGACCGGACTGCATTCAAAGCTTCCTTCAGGGTAAAGGCTCCGGAATAAAGAGCTTTACCAACAATAGCTCCCTCAATTGATACCCCTTTATCAACCTCATTTTGAATATCCTGCAGGTCTTTTAGGACAGTAATGCCTCCGGAAGCAATTACTATTAACCCGGTCTCCTGGGCCAGTTTGACAGTACTGGCCAAATTTAAGCCCTGAAGCATTCCATCCCGGGCAATATCAGTAAAAATTATCCTTTTAACTCCTGCTGCTTTCATAGCAAGTCCCAGTTCGGCAGCCCTGAGTTTTGTAGCCTCCGACCATCCCTGGACAGCAACCATCCCATCCCGGGCATCGATCCCGACAACAATCTGTTCTCCAAAACGACCTACCGCCTCTTTTACCAGTTCAGGCTGTTTAACGGCTATTGTCCCCAGAATAACCCTGCTTACTCCCAGACCCAAAAGTTCAGCAATCCGCCCGAGAGTCCGGATCCCGCCGCCAACCTGAATTTTCATCTTTGAACCAACAGCACTGACAATTTCCCGGATCGCCTGATCATTAACCGGCCTCCCGGAAAATGCCCCATTCAAATCAACCACGTGTAAGAATTCCGCCCCCTGCTCCAGAAAATTTCCGGCAACATCCGCCGGATGGTCGGCATAAATGGTTGAATCCTCCAGACGGCCCTGAAGCAGCCGTACTGCTTTTCCTTCTTTAAGGTCTATGGCCGGAAATATCAGCATGAACACTCACCAACTTCCCAAAATTATTCAAAATGGCTAATCCCCAAGAACTAGATTTTTCCGGGTGGAATTGAGAACCCCAAACATTTCCTTTACCAACCAGGGCGGGAAAACGGACTCCATACTCACCGCAGGCTATCACAACCTCATCATCATCCGGAACAGCATAATAGGAATGCACAAAATAAAAATAAGTATTATCAGGTATTCCTTCCATTAGAGGGTCCTCACGCAGAATTTGGACATTATTCCAGCCCATTTGCGGTACTTTAAGACCCTGAGGAAACCGTACTACCCGCCCGGGAATAAGGCCCAGACCCTGGTGTTCACCATGCTCTTCCCCAATATCAAAGAGCACTTGCATTCCCAAACAAATACCCAGAAAAGGCGCGCCCGAATGGGCGTACCTTAATAAAGGATCCAGCCAGTCCCTGCTCACCAAAGCATCCATCGCATCGGCAAAAGCGCCGACACCGGGAAGAATAATCCCTTGGACTGCAGCCAGTTCATCAGGGCTTGTTAATATTTTAGCAGCAAACCCTACCTTTTCCAGGCCCTTTTGAACACTGCGCAGGTTACCCCGTCCGTAATCTATAATACCAATCAAATTCCTCACCCTCCGGCAACCCATATTTAGCTCTATAATACTTTCTATAATACTCCTTTAGTAGAAAGAATACCATCATAACGGGGATTGGAGCGCACTGCTAAACCCAAGGCCCTGCCAACCCCTTTAAAAACAGCCTCCAGGATATGGTGACGGTTTTTACCGCTGAGAAGCCGGATATGCAAAGTCAATCCGGACTGAACCGCCAAAGCCCGAAAAAACTCCTCAGCCATTTCCACCGGAAATTCACCAACATTTCCGCCGGTACACTCCACATCCCAAACCAGATAAGCACGGTTGGCAATATCCAAAGACACCTGAGCAAGGGCCTCATCCATCGGCAGCAAAGCTTCTCCCAAACGTTCTATTCCCTGTTTATCCCCGAGAGCTTCACGCAAAGCCTGGCCAAGGACAATACCGCAATCCTCAATTGTATGATGCTGGTCAACCTGTAAATCTCCCCTGGCAGCCAACTGAAGATCAAAATAGGCAAAACGGCTGAACGAAGTTAACATATGATCAAAAAACCCAATCCCGGTATCAATTTCCGACTCCCCGGTCCCATCAAGCTTCAGTTTAAGATTAATCTCCGTTTCCCGGGTTTTACGCTTCAAACTTGCTTCACGCACCCTGCTCCCCCCTTATCATGTTATTCCTTTTAGACGATATGTCCCGCAACGCCCGGATAAATGCCGCATTCTCTTCAGGAAGACCGGGACTGACCCGCAAACATTTTCCCAGAACAGGCAATTCACCCATATGGCGGACCAAAAATCCGCCGGCAAATAACTCTTCAGCCCAGGTATCAGGGTCATCGGGTTGAAATAAAATAAAATTTGCCTGGGTCGGATATACCTTGAAACCGGGAATTTTCTTTAATTCTTCATAGAGTTTTGTGGTTTCAATCTTGATTGTTTTAATTTGTTCCAGATATTGTTCCAGATAACCAAGTGCAATAACACCTGCCCTTTGCGTGAAAACATTAACATTAAACGGTTGTCTAACCCGGTTGACTAAATCAATGGTTTCTGCCTGTCCCAGTAAATAGCCTAACCTTAATCCTGCCAAGGCAAAAGCTTTGGAAAAGGTCCGCATCACTAACAGGTTAGGATAATTCTTAATTTCATCGATTACGGATTCTCCGGAAAATTCCGCATAAGCTTCGTCCATAATAATTATTTTACCGGTCTCTCTTACTAATCTCAGGATTTCGGCCCGCTCAAATAAGGTTCCTGTAGGATTATTGGGACTGCACAGGATGATTGTACTGACCTCCGGAGAGCCTGCGGCAGCTATTACTCCTTCAGTATCAAGATACAAGCCGGCGCGTAAAGGGACCCTAATGACAGCGGTACCGGAAACACAGGCAGCGGCATCGTACATCCCAAAAGTAGGCGGGTGTAAAACAACAGCTTTTCCCACCCCTCCAAAGGTAGCCAAAATAAGTTGAATTACTTCATCAGAACCGTTGCCCAGTAATACCTGATCACTATTCACCCCGGCATAGCCGGCAACAGCAGCTTTCAATTCACCGGCACTGCTGTCCGGATAGCGGTTAAAATCCAGATCTCCCTTAAGCAGAGCCTGTTTCATACCCTCCGGCCAGGGAAATGGATTTTCATTAGCATCCATTTTTACAACTCCGGGGTATATTTTACTTTTATAAGCTTGAAGTCCCCTGATCTCAGAACGAATCAAATCAAGGGGATCAACAGTGATCTCTTTGTTATTGTTCATCAAATCTTACCTCTACTGCCCGGGCATGAGCTTCCAGGCCCTCCCGCCTTGCCAAAACAGCAATTTTATGGGCGTCTTTTTTCAGGGCTTCCTGCGAATATCCGACAATATTAATTTTCTTTAAAAAGGTATCTACATTCAGGGGGGAATAAAAACGAGCTGTTCCGCCGGTAGGCAAAACATGGTTTGGACCGGCAAAATAGTCCCCGACAGGTTCAGGAGAATAACGTCCTAAAAAAACGGCTCCGGCATTTCGTACCCGGCCCAGCCAGGCCGTCGGGTCCTCAACCACCAGTTCAAAATGTTCAGGAGCAATAATATTAGCTAAAGCCATTCCTTCCTCCAAATCAGAAACCAGAATGACAGCACCATAATTTTCCCAGGAAGCACGGGCAATATCCGAGCGCGGCAGAGTAGCCAACTGATATTCTACCTGGGCAATTGTTTTCTCCAGAAGTGCCCGGTCAGGGGAAACAAGGATCGCGGAAGCCAAACGGTCATGTTCCGCCTGTGATAACAAATCTGCAGCCAATTCCTCAGGTCTGGCACTATTGTCCGCCAGAATAAGGATCTCACTTGGTCCGGCCAGCATATCAATATCCACTGTCCCAAAAACCTGTTTTTTGGCCAGGGTTACATAAATATTTCCCGGTCCGGTAATTTTATCAACTGAAGCGATCTCTTGTGTTCCATAAGCCAGGGCTGCAATCCCTTGGGCCCCTCCAATCTTGTAAACTTCCTTGATTCCGGCTTCAGCTGCTGCTACAAGCACCTCCGGCAAAAGGGTCCCATCATTCCCGGGCGGACTTACCATGACAATTTCTTCAACACCGGCAACAACAGCAGGCAAAGCATTCATTAAAACTGAAGAAGGATAAGAAGCCGTGCCCCCTGGAACATATATGCCTACCCGCTGAAGGGGACGCAATAATTGACCTGATAAGCTCCCATCTTCACCTGGTTCTATCCATGATGTGCGTTTTTGTTTCTCATGAAAACTCAGGATATTTTTCTTAGCCTCACGCAGAGCTTCCAAAAATTCCTCATCAATATTTGCAAAAGCCTCGGCCCATTCCCGGGGAGTAACCTTGAAACCAGCTTTGCGTAAATCAACACCATCAAATTCTTCAGTTAATTGGTAGAGGGCTTCATCGCCCTCCTCCCGGACCCTCTGCAGAATCTCAGCAACCTGTCTTTCCAAGGTTGCATCCTCTCCGTAAGATTTACGGGTTAAACGTTTTAAATCCAACTCCCTGATACTTTCAATTTTCATCGAAGTTACCCCCTCATACCAGATTAACCGGATCTTTAAGCAGTTTTAATATGGGGCCTCAGTCCTTCGACTAATTCATGAATCCTGTCATATTTAATCCTGTAAGCAACACGGTTGGCTACCAGACGGGTAGTTGCTTCCAGAATAGGGGCTACTTCCAGTAACCGGTTTTGCACCAGAGTCTTTCCTGATGAAACAATATCCACAATCATTTCCGCCAACCCGGCTTTGGGCGCCAGCTCGATATTACCATGAAGTTTAATAGTAATGACCTGCATTCCCAACTGAGAAAAAAATGTCTGGGCTACCCGGGGAAATTTGGTAGCTACCCTCTGATGATTAAGAACATTCAAATCATATTCGCCACTGGGCAACAGCGGGGGGACTTTATCCTCAGGCATGGCCACAACGAAACGGCAATAACCGAACTTTAAATCCAGAAGTTCGGCAATATCCTTATTCTCCTCTAATAAAGTATCCTTGCCTACAAAACCAAGATCCGCCGCTCCATATTCAACATAGGTCGGAATATCTGTCGGACGGCAAATGATAAGTCTGATCTGCGCCTCGGGAAAATCAAAATACAGCTGGCGTGAATCCTCATCAACCTGAAGGCAATCCAACCCGACCTTGTTTAATAACTGTAGGGAATCTGTCAATAATTTCCCCTTGGGTAAAGCAATAGTTAAGAAATTCCGTGGCAACTGATCCATCCCCTTCATTAAATAATGCATAAATCGATTCCGCTGATTTGAGGTGTATCTACTTTAGTTAGTTAAAGTATTAGCATGGTAATATTATAACATCTTAATTCTTTTCTAACAACCCTAAGTTCTCAATCCCCCATTATGATTCCCAGACTGCGGGCAGCAGCTAAAACAGGATCATTCATGGGCACTAACTTCAATTTATCGACAGCTTCACTGATAGGTACCCGGACAATATTCTGTCCCCGTAAAGCAACCATAGATCCATAATCCCCTTCCAGAGCAGCTTCCACCGCTGCTACACCATAGCGGGTAGCCAAAACACGGTCATAAGCTATAGGTGACCCTCCCCGCTGTATATGTCCCAGAACAGTAACCCTGGTCTCAGTTTTAGTATAAGCCTCCAATTCTTTTCCCAGCTTGGCGCCTATTCCTCCCAGTTTAACCGGATCCGCCCGGCCAATAATTTGGCGCTCAATAACCATCTCGCCCCCAAGGGGCCTCGCTCCCTCCGCAACCACAAAAATACTGAATTTTTTGCCCTTTTGCGACCTTAGTTCTACAGCCTTGGCTACTCTCTCAAATTGATAGGGGATTTCCGGAATCAGAATAACGTCAGCACCCCCGGCAATTCCGGCATAAAGGGCAATCCAGCCGGCATACCTGCCCATCAATTCAAGAATTATTATCCTATGATGCGATTCAGCAGTTGTATGTAACCTGTCAAGAGCCTCCTGGGCTGTACTAACAGCAGTTTGAAAACCGAAGGTCTGATCAGTTGCCATAAGATCGTTATCAATCGTTTTCGGTACCCCGATAACATTTAATCCTTTAGCGGCCAATTCCAGAGCAATATGCAAACTTCCGTCTCCACCGATTGCCAGGAGGGCATCCACGTTTTGAGCCTTCAAATTAGCCAGAACATCATCTGACCTGTCAACACTCACTGTGGCATCTTTGTTGTAATCTACATAAGCAAAGGGATTATCCCGATTGGATGTCCCCAGAATTGTTCCGCCCCTCGGCAAAATGCCTGAAATCTCCTGGTAACTTAAAGGGAGAAAATCACCTTCAACCGCACCATGATAACCATCTCTGATTCCAATTACTTCGATGCCGTGTTTATCAGCCTTTTTTGCTATAGCCCGAATAACAGCATTGAGACCCGGGCAATCTCCTCCTCCGGTAAGTACAGCAAGCTTCTGCATTTGCATCCATCCCTTTCTTTATTTCTTAACTATACCAGGCAAATGAATTTTATACCCGGCAAAGAACAGGTATATTCTTCTTAGCGGCAAATTCTTCCGCGGCTTGCTCGGAAAGTTCACTCAAAGACATTTCCACGCGTTTACCCTGGCCCCGAAGTTCCTGACTTTTACTGATCACGGCCTGAGGATTGCCGCCATAAACAAGGACATCGGCATTTTCCAAAGAAGTCAAGGGGAATTGGCCTAAAATACTTCCCAGATGAAGAGCAAAACCCGTAGCTGCCAAGGGATAGCCGAAATCAGCATAAAGCATATTATAACGTCCGCCTTCAATAACCGGAAAGCCTACACCTGGCAGATAACCTTCAAAAATTACCCCTGTGTAATAAGAAAAACCTCTTAATATTCCTAAATCCAAGGCAATATGCTTTTGCACACCAAAATCGGCTAAATACCTGTAAACTTGTTGCAATCCCTCTACTGCTTTCTTAATATCCTTATTTTGGCTCCAACTGAGTACCTCTTCAAGAATTTCCTCGCGCCCGTTTAAGTGCGGCAAACGCAAGAGAATTTGCTGCAGTTTAGCTGCTAAATTACTCTGTCTCACCAGAATCTCAACCCCTACCATATCTTTTCGGGCCAGGAAATCTTCCAATTGGGCTTGCAGTTCTTCACTAATTCCTGCTTCCTTCATTAAACCTAAAAATATCCCCATATGGCCTAAATTAATTTGAAAATCTTCAACTCCCAGACTTTTGATCGTCTCTACTGCAAGGGCTATTATTTCGGCATCGGCCAGACCGGCATTGGAACCAACCAATTCAACACCTACTTGGCGAAACTCACGGTTCCTGTTTAAACTGTTACGAAAAACATCAGCACTATAGCATAAGCGCAAAGGTAATTCCTGTCCCCGCATACGGGTACTCACTAAACGGGCGATTGGAGTTGTCAATTCAGGCCGTAAAGCTAATATATGACCCTTTTGATCAAAAAATTTATAAATCTGGTCCTCCACATCGGGATCCGGTTGAACACAAGCTCCAAATTCCAGAGTTGTTGTCAAAACCTTTTGGTAAGACCAACTTCGAAAAAGAGTTATAATATTTCCCTCCAGTCGTTCCTGAAGGGCAAGTTCCTCCGGCAATAAATCATGCATCCCTTCCGGGATACGTAATCCTAAGTAAGATCGCTGCATTGTTTGACACCTTCCTCTTCTTCCACTTCTTCATTTTGCTCAATCCGCGCTAATACCAACTGGTAACCATCAGCTCCAAAAAACAAGCAACGCTTAATCCTGCTTATGGTAGCTGTACTGGCCCCTGTTTTCTCTGCAATAGTTGTATAGGTTATATTCTCTTTTAATAATTTAGCTACTTCTAAACGTTGAGCCAAAGCTTTAATTTCTGCTACTGTCGCTATGTCCTCAAAAAAACGGTAACACTCATCCTTGTTTCTTAAGGATAGGATTGCCTCAAAAAGATTATCCGTCATTTTGTCCCGCAGACGTTCATCAACACCCACTTGATTAACCTCCCAATTTCCTGTACTGCTCAGAGATTCTATCTATCCTGGGATTAAAATCCTTCCTTTTTCACTTTAATATATTAAAGCATCGCCATATTGTCAAGTCAAAGTAAAAACAATTTGCCTTTTTTATTACAAAAAAACCGCCGGAACTTTAAGTTTATGACGGTTAAAAAATACATTATAACTAATTCTCGATAAATATGTCAGCCGTAATTGGTGATCTCACTGAAAAAACACCGGTAGCTTTGGCTAAAACCTTATCCTGACAGTTTTTTATCTGGCTTTCAGCATACATTATGTTTTTCGCGAAGTGTATAACTTGTCCGGCTGCTGTTATCCTTTGGTCTATTTCACCAACAGAGAGATATGAAATATTTATATTGGAAGTAATGGCTGCAAATCCTTTAGTTAAACAGGCTATCCCCATACTTAAATCTGCCATGGTTACTGTCACTCCCCCATGCAAAAAACCTGACATATTGGCATGAAGGGCTTCCGGATCCAGTTCCATATATGCTCTGCCGGGAGCAAGCTCAGTTATCCTGATCCCCATACGATCTGAAAAAAAGTCGGCCCGGCAAAACTCTGTAATCCGGGCAAAAATTTTTGGATCCAACCCTTCATTAAGTGGTTCCAAAAAACTCTCTTTGTCCATCGGGTTACCCCCTGGGTTTCTTATACTTTCTTTTTAATATTCAACTTTGTTTATTCTACATGTTTCCTGAATACTCCTCCCCATCTTAGGCTATTTTGATTGATTTTTTAGGGCATTTATTAACACATACATTACACTTCAGACAATCGGCATTTGTAACCTTCCCCTCATTTTTATGGCTTAAGACATCAATTTCAAGCGGACATGCCCTGGAACAGGACTTACAGTCCACACATTTCTCCTTATTAAAAGTTGCATACTTAATTTGGGAATTTAAGGCAGCATGTTTGGTTACGAGATGGGCCATTGTTCCCATCGGGCAAATAAGGCACCATGCCCTTTGCCTGAATACAACCCCCAAAACAATCGCAATTGCTGTAGTAATCAAAATCATGCGCACAAATACCATACCTACCGCCGGTATATTGCCCCAGGCAAATATAAGCTGAATTGCAAAAGCTCCCATTAATAGGATTAAGAACAATATTTTCAGCCATAAACTCCTAAAGACCCGGGGAATTTTTTTCTTCCAGCTGATTTTTGCCAGGAGATTATCATAAAAGCTACCTCTGGGACAAAAATTCCCACACCACATTCTTCCTCTCGCAAAGGCAATCAATACGGGAGCCAGCATACATATTAAAGCAACAAGACCTATAGAAGGATTTATTAAGCCAATAATACAAAAGAAGATAAATATTAACCATGCCCAGTTGTGAAAAAATCTTTTCTTTTTGTCCATAACTCGGACTCCTTTACAAATATATTCCTCTGCAGGTATATTACATACCCCTATAG